>JADFSR010000073.1 GCA_022560615.1 Gemmatimonadota bacterium | reverse complement strand
TGCTCCGGAATCGCTCGTCCTCCCTCAGCTCCCCTGCGTTCAGCGCCTCCGTCAGGCGGGTCCACGTCGCTTCGGTAGAGGCGCCGACGTTGACCCATCCGTCGGCGGTGGGGAAGGCCTGATACGGAGCCGCGAGCGGATGCGCCGAGCCCATGGGGCCGGGTGAGACTCCGCTGGCGAGCGCGATCGCACTCTGCCAATACGTCTGGCTGATGCCGGCCTCGAAGAGCGACGTGTCGACGCGCTGCCCCTTACCGGTTCGTTCGCGCTCGAACAGTGCGGAGACAACGCCGAACGCCGCGAGCGTCCCCGCACTGATGTCCGTCACGGGCATGCCGACCTTCACGGGCGCGCGTCCCGGCCCCTCGCCGGTCACGCTCATGAGGCCCGCGTATCCCTGGGCGATCAGATCGAAGCCGCCCTGGCTCGAGAGAGGCCCGGTGCGACCGTAGCCCGTGATCTGGCAGTAGACGAGTCGCGGATTCAGCGCCGAGAGCTGCTCGTAGCCGAGGCCCATCCGGTCCATGGTACCCGCCCGAAAGTTCTCGATGATCACGTCGGCGCTCGCGACCAGGCGGCGGACGAGCGACCGCCCTTCTTCGGCGCGTAGGTCGAGAGCCAGTCCACGCTTCCCGCGGTTGAGCATCATGAACGCCGCCGACTCGCCACGCACATCCGGGGGTAGGAAGGCGCGGCTACCGTCGCCGTCGGGCAGCCTCTCGACCTTCACGACATCGGCGCCCATATCTCCGAGCATCAGCCCGCACACCGGTCCCGCCATGATATGAGCGAGCTCGATGACTCGAATACCGGAGAGCGGTGTCACCTTCACTCGCCCCGGAAGTCGGGCTCACGCTTTTCCAGGAACGCGGTCCGCCCCTCACGGTAGTCGGCGGTGCCAAACGCTTCGAGCGCCTCGTCCCGTTCGGCCTCGCTCAAGGGCGTCGGATCTGCGAGGCGGCGAATGAACTCCTTGTGCCACCGGTTCACCAGCGGAGCTCCAGCCGCGATCCGGCTGGCGAGATCGAAGCCCGCAGCCACGACCTCCCCATCCGGCACGACACGGCTCACGAGCCCGACGCGCCGCGCGTCGTCAGCGGCCATCAAGTCGCCGGTGAGCAAGATATCGAGCACCGTGCCCGGACCCAGCAGCGCGAGCAGAGGCTGGAGCTCCGCGTGCGACATGGTGAGGCCGAGGCGGTTGATGGGTGCCCCGAAGCGGCTCGAGGCCTCGCAGATACGCACATCACAGCACGCGGCGATCTCCAGGCCGCCGCCGACGCACAGTCCCTCGATGATCGCAAGCGTCGGATGCGGGCAGTCTCGAACGGCGTGCATCGCGCCGGCAATGGCGTCGGAGTATACGCGCACATCCTCCGGCGTGTCACGCTGGCTCGCGAAGGCCGAGATGTCGGAGCCCGCCGAGAACGCACGACCGCCACTGCCCCGTACTACGACGCATCCCAGGTCGGACCGTGCCGACAACTCCTGCATGGCGCCGGCGAGCGCGTGCCAGCCATCCCGATCGAGCACGTTGTGCTTCTCGGGGGCGTCGAGACGAACCTCGGCGATCCGTCCCTCGACCTTCGTACGAACTCGCTCGCTCATCGGTAAAACATCTCGACCAGAAACATGGGAACAGCCGGAACGTAGGTTACAAGCAGGAGCACGGCGAGCAACACCGCAACGAAGTACACGTTCACCTTGCTCACCTCCCAGATGTCCGCCTTCGCGACCGAGCAAGCGGTCACTAGTACCGACGCGACGGGCGGCGTCTGCTGACCGACGCCCAGGTTGAGCGTTACGACGAGCCCGAAGTGCACGGGGTCGATGCCAGCCGACTGGACGAGCGGCATCACGATCGGGACCACAAGGATGATGGCAGCCGCCGAGTGGAGAAATAGTCCGATTACCAGAAAGAAGGCGTTCAGCAACAGCAGGATCGCCCAACGGTCCTGGGTCAGCCCCATGATGCCCTCGGCGACTTGCTGCGGGACGCGCACCTCGGTCAGGTAGTCGCCGAGCAGTGCCGAAGCCGCGACGAGTAGCATGACCACCGCGGTCTGTGTGCCGCCCTCGAGAATCGCCTGGCGAAGCTTGGACAAATTGAGCTCGCGGTAGACGACTCCGCCAATGAACACGGACGCCACGACCGCGAGGCCCGCGCCCTCGGTCGCGGTCACCCATCCGCCGAAGATGCCACCCAGGATGATGATCGGGAGCGTGAGCGCCCAGGCCGCTCCCTTGAACGTCGACCACACGCGCTCCAGCTGGAACATCTGCTCCCTCGGGAAGTCGTAGCGACGCGCGAGCAGGTACGCGACGAGCATCATCAACAGCCCGCCGAGCACGCCTGGAATGATGCCCGCGACGAACAGCTCGATGATGGAGCTGCCCGACATGACGCCGTACAGGATCATCGGGATCGACGGCGGGATGATCACTGCGAGCGTCGCGGACGAAGACGTCACCGCGGCCGCGAAGGCCCGGGAGTACCCTCTTCTCTCCATCGCCGGGATGAGAATCGAGCCCAACGCCGCGACGTCCGCGACCGCCGAGCCGCTGATCTCCGCGAAAAAGAGCGATGCGCTGATCGTCACCATCGCCAGCCCGCCGCGGATGAAACCGACCAAAGAAGACGCGAAATCGATCAGCCGCCGACTGATGCCCGACGCGTTCATGATCGCGCCGGCGAGAATGAAGAGCGGGATCGCGATGAGCGGGAACGACGTCGCACCGCTGAACATCACGAGCGCCGCGTTGGGCAGAGACGCTACGCCGCCCGGTCCCGCAAGCATGGCCACGACCGCCGCGAGACCGAGGGAGATCGCGATCGGGACGCCGATGAGCACGAGCGCCAACAGGACGAGGCCGATGCCGAGCAGGCTCACGTACGCTCCTCCGGCTCGCCATCCTGCCGTGCGGGCTGTGCGAGGGCCTGTGGCAGCGACAGCAGTTGCGCCGCGATGAAGAGCACCGCTCCGATCGGGATCACCGACTGGGCCACGACCATCGGAAGCCACGGGAGCGATACGAGTGTCGTTCCGCCCAGCACGGTGAGCACCCGGACGCCGGCACCGGCGAGCACGACGAAGAACGCGAGCACGCACACTTCCGCTACCAGCACCACCGCCTTGCGCGCGCGCCCGGAGAGGCGGTCCACAAGGGTCGGCATGCCGATGTGTCCCCTGTGGAGCGCTGCCAACGCGGCGCCGTAGTACGTGAGCCACGCGAGCATGAGCGACGCGACCTCGTCGTACCAGACCAGCGAAGCACCCGCCTTTCGGAAGCCGACCCCCACCACGACGACCAGCGCGAGCGCGATCATCAGGAACAGTACGACGGCCTCGAGAACCGTTCGTAGTCCGTACCGCGCCCTGTCGAGGCTCACAGCGGTGTAGTCAGTTGGATCCTGCGGCGACGGCGCGCTGGACGAGGTCGCTGCCACCCTCGACGGTGCGCGCGAACTCGTCGTAGATCGGCGCACTGGAACGCTCGAAGGCGCTCCGCTCCGGGGTGTTCACGAGTACGCCGGCCTCGCGAACCCGGTCGAGCAGCTCGGCATCGAGACGGGTCGCGGTCTCGTGCACGAACGCCTGCGTCGCCTTCGCCTCCTCCTCGAGGATGCGGCGCACGTCCGCCGGCAGCCGGTCCCAGCGGGTGGGTGAGACGACGACGTACGCCGGAGTGTACACGTGCCCGGTGAGCGACAGGTACTCCTGCACCTCGTAGAGCTTCGAGGCCCAGATCTGGGCGAGCGGATTCTCTTGCCCATCGATCACGCCGGTCTGCAGTCCGATGAAGACCTCGGAGAGCGCCATCGGCGTCGGGTTGGCACCCAACTCCTGGAAGAGCTTCACCCGCCACACACCGCGCGGCGTGCGCAGCTTTATTCCGGCCAGGTCGTCGGGCCTCACGATGGGTCGCGTGTTGTTGGTCACGTGCCGGAATCCGTTTTCCCACACAGCGATGACGCGGTAGCCGGCGGCCTCGGCCAAAGGCACAAGATCAGGCCACACTACCGCCTCCTCGATCGCACGCATGTGGGCTCGATCTTGCACGAGATACGGCATCTCGAAGAGCCCGAACTCGTCGATCTGCGAAGACATCACCGAAGACGGCAGCGCGAACTCCACGGTGCCGAGCTTGATCTTCTGCAGCAACAGCTCGTCACCTCCGAGCTGACTCGACCCGAAGACGACGACCTCGTAGCCGTCGAGACGCTCGTTGGCACGGCGGGCGAATTCCTCCGCCGAGAGCGCGAAGAGCGAGCCCGGTTCGCCTACGTGGCCGAACTTCAGCTCCCGAGGCCCTCCCGTCTCCCCGGCGCACGCCGAGAAGAGGAGCAAGGCCGCGAACACCCACAGTCCGTGGTTCCGCATCAGATGCCTCCTCCCTCTTCCCTCATCAGGAACTCCATCGCCGCAGCCACTCCACCGCTGTCATGCGGGACGCCCGCGAGTGCGAGACCCATCTCCACACCGCCGAGCGTACCCAAGAGCGTGAGAGCATTCAGATCCCCCAGGTGCCCGATCCGGAAGACTCGCCCCTGTAATTTGCCGAGACCGCTGCCGAGCGACATGTCGTAGCGCTCCAGGATGGTCGCCCGCAGCGCCTCCGCATCCGATCCGTGCGGCACGATGACGGCGGTGAGAGCGTTGCTCGCCTCCGCGGCGTCCAACGCGAACGCCTCGAGGCCCCATGCGGCGACGGCCGCGCGCGTGGCCTCCGCCCAGCGCGCGTGACGGGCGAACACGCGCTCCAGCCCTTCTTCACGCAGCATCTTCAGCGCTTCGTCCAGCGCATAGAGCAGGTTGGTCGCAGGCGTGTACGGGAAGAAACCGCGCTCATTGAAGGTGAGCTGATCGTCCCAGTCCCAGTAGGACCGCGGCAGCTTCGCCGTGCGATGCGCCTGGAGCGCGCGCGGCCCGATGGCGACGAACGAGAGGCCGGGGGGAAGCATCAGCCCCTTCTGCGACCCTGTCACTGTGACGTCGATGCACCAGTCGTCGTGGCGGAGCTCGGTCACGCCCAGAGACGAGACGGTATCGACGAAAAGCAGCGCCCCGTGCTCGGAGGCACGCATCGCGGTTCCGATGGCTTCCACGTCGCTCGTGACCCCCGTCGAGGTCTCGTTGTGCACGACGAGGACCGCCTTGATCGCCTGCCGTGTGTCGGCGCGCAGGGAATCGATGACCGCGTCCGCGGCGACACCGCGGCGAGGCTCCCACGACTCGCGCTGCACGTCGAGCCCGAAGCGCTCGGCGACAGTCGCCCACTTGCCGGCGAAGAAGCCCTGGTCGAAGGACAATACCCGGTCCCCGGGCGACAGCGTGTTCGTCAGCGCGGCTTCCCAGGCGCCCGTCGCCGACGACGGGTAGATCAGAACCGGATGTTGGGTCCGGAACATCCACTTCAGCTCGGTGAGCAGTCGTTCCGTGAGCTTCTGGAACTCGGGCCCGCGGTGGTCGATCGTCGGCCGTGACATCGCGCGCAGAACACGCTCCGGCACGTTGGTAGGGCCGGGTAGCTGCAGGAAGTGGCGTCCGCTCTTGTACGTCACGCGAGTGGGAGTTGGAGGAACGCCCAACTTACACTCGCGACCTCATAGAGCCACTGGCGGCAGAGTCTTATGGAGTGACCGGCCGAGCTCACCAGCGCAGCACCCGCCATCCGGACGGGTAGGTCTCCACGACCCTCGCCTGCGCGAACGCGGCCAGCACCGACTCGGTCCAGCGATCGCGCTGCGCCTGCGGCACCGGCTCGCGGGGGTCGAACGGAACCACGGCGACGGAGTAGGCGCCGGCACGCACGTCTTCTTCGAACGCCGAAGCACCCCAAAGCCCGCGACGCGCAAGCGAGGTCATGATGAACGGATGCAATACAGGGCGACGCCCGCACGCCCGGGCGAGCCCCGCCTCTTCAACGAGCACAGGACCCTCGGGTGGCAGCGCCGCGCAGACCGAAGCGAGCTCGCCTGAGCGCTCCGCGAGCCTCGCGAGGTTGACCGCCACGAGTGCGCCGACGCCGACGTTGGCACCGATTATCTGGGTAGCTGCGAGCCAAGGCACGACTCTTCTGCGGAGCTCCGAACGCGGCGTACCGAAGATGACTGGCCCAGCGATCATGACGGTGGCCAGGTGAAGATCCAGGAAGTACGGGTAGCCGCTCCCTTCCCTAATGGCGGAAGCCGACCACACCAGCGCCCCACACCAGTACCACCACGCGAGGTCGGAGGCATCGTCGGTGCGGCCGCGCGTACCCGACCAGGCGGCGATGCCGAGCAGAATCGCCCACGGCGCTGCGTGGCTCGCGAGTTGGAAGCCCAGGTTGGCGAGCGAGTAGGTGCCGGCCGTGTAGACGATGAGGTGCCGCCACACTTCGCTTCCCCATGCGATCGACATCGCGGCGGCTCCTACGGCCCCAAGCAGAGCAAAGCCTGCCAGCGCGAATCCGCTTCCCGAGCGATGCTGACGCCACAGCCAGGCCAGCGCGACGAGCGCCGGGACCACCTGTGTCTGCTTCGCGAAACAAGCCGCAGCAAGCAGCACGCCCGATGCGAACAACGCGCGGTCGGTACGACCCCGATCCGCGAGCGCAAAGCCCGCGATCGTCAACCCGGCACCCCACATCTCGATGTGGAACTGGCCGGCACCATAAATGACGGGAACACTGGCGCCGAGCAGGCCGACCGTACCGAGCAGCGCCGTCCCCCGTACGCCGCGCGCGCGCAGCCACCCCGCCAACCCCCCGACGACAAGAGCGATCCCTAACGAATTGACCAGCCGCCCTGCGAGCAGCTCCGGCGCTCCAAGCGCGGTCAATCCACGAGCGAGAATGGGTACGAGCGGGGGATAGTTGAGCACGCGCTGCGGGAGACCCTCGCCGAGCGAGGGGTAGAGAACTCCTGATTCCAGCCACAATGTGAGGTGGTCCAGTAGCTCGCCGGCCGTGTAGTCGGGATCCATGGGGAAGGCGAGCAGCAGCGCCGTCCACAGCAGGAGCAGTACGCCAAACCACGCGAACTGGCACTTCGCGGCGAAGGAGCGGAGATCCTGGGGCAAGGGAGCCTACGTGAAGGAGGCCGGGGGACCGGCCATTGACAGGTCGCGGGGCTTCGCCAACGTGTCGATACCAGCGCGGAGGCCGCAAGGTAGGTGAGTACTTCTCCGAATACAGGCCTCGAGAACGCGCCAGACGCTCCTTCGACCCAATCGCCGGCACCATGCCCGTTTCGACAGCCCTGCCACGGAAAGCCCGCAGCACTTCGGTCGCGAGCGCCGCTCTGGCGCTGACGGTGCTCAGCGCTGCCCAGGTCGCGGGTCAGGAGGAGTCGAGCTGCCCTTCCGGGGTGGTCGACCGGGTGGAGGTCCTCAGCCACTCGATCTACGCACCTGAAGCGATCGAGCGATCACGCGTTCCTTGGGCCTTGCGGCTCGCCAACCGACTCCACGTCTCGACGCGTCCGGACCGGATCCGTGCCGAGATCGTAGTCAGCGAGGGGGACTGCCTCGACCTCGATGCTCTCGAGGAGTCGGAACGCCTAGTGCGCGAGTTGCTCTTCGTGGCGCGCGCGCGCGTCACGACGCATACGGAGGAGGGAGGGGGGCGAATAGTACTCGTCGAGGTCTGGGACGAGTGGAGCACGCGCGCCGGACTCAACCTCTCGATCGAGAACGAGCTCTACCTCATCGCTCCAGAGCAAGTTCTTTTTGGCCCACAGGACCCAGCGACCACCGCCATGGTGATACCTAAAGCCGCCGTCTTCAT
>JADFSR010000072.1 GCA_022560615.1 Gemmatimonadota bacterium | reverse complement strand
CTGTTCGTGACGGCGCATTCGGTGGTCTCCCCTGTGTGCTTGTAGGCTGTGATTAGGCATCAACAACCTACGCGCTACACATGGATAAGGCAACCCCCGGATGCGCCGTTACTCGTTGTCTCTTATGTGGTTGTGAATTTCCGGATGCGAACTAGTTATGTGAGGACCCTCCGATCCGGAAACAGCCCGGCCGATCGCTACGCCTCGGGAGATGAGTCGGCCCTCGGCCCCGATGCCCGCGCCGGGTTCGAGCTGTTCCGCGAAAAGGCCAACTGCGTGGCATGTCACAACCGCCCGCTCCTGAGTGACGAGCGGTTCCACAACACAGGTGTCGGATGGGGCAGCACTGATTTGGGGCGATTCGAAGTCACGGGTCAGATATCTGACCGCGGGAAGTTCAACACACCTTCGCTCCGGAACGTGGCCCGCACAGCACCATACATGCACGACGGCAGCATGGATACGCTCGAGGAAGTGATCGAGCACTATGACCGGGGCGGGAACCCCAACCCGAACCTGGACTCCAGAATCGCGCCGCTTCAGCTCAATCCGGACGAGAAGAAGCAGCTGGCTGCTTATCTGCGGGCACTCACCGGGCTTCCGTGAGACTCGCGATGTTCGAGGGGTGTCTTGTGCGTGCCGAAAACTCCTGTCTGGCACGAGATTGCGGACTTCAACGAAAGCGGCGGGTCGATGTGGAGTTGGTCTGCGGGTTTTGGACCGTGACCCTAGGGTCTGGCCAAGAATATAGGATCTGAATAGACCAAGAGATACGTGACCATACCATGACCTGTAGGCTGGCTGTCGCTGGATCTGCTCGTAGGTGCTGACATCAGGCGTGTCCTTCGTTCTCATGGCCGGCGAAGATGGGCGCGGCGGCCTTGGCGCAGCAAGGTCGGCGCCCACATGACATCAGCCAGCCGTCAGCAAGTCGTAGTAGGCAGCCACCGAGAAACCGACGGGATCCACGTGATAGTACTGACCCTTCACAAAATGACCGGTCGTCGGAAAGTACGGAGGCGGTGACACCGCCGCACAGGGATCGTAGGCGTAGCGCTTGAGACCGCCTGTCCCCGAACTCGTTCCCACCGCTCCCCGGGTCTTCTGAATGATGCCTCCCGTTATGTAGATGCAGCCGCGGCCCCAGAGCCGCGCCTCGCAGGGCTCCTCCACCCGAGCGCCGGTCCAATAGTTCTCGACGGTGAAGATGTCGAGCGCCAGAATGACGCCGTGGAAGAACTCGTCTTTGGTGTCGTCGTAGGTCCGCATGGCGCTCCCCGGGGCCGGTGAAACGGGAGCGTTCAGCGTGTTGTCCGAAATGACGACTTTGTCGCCCGAGAAGATCCCCATGATGTCCTGGCAGGTGCCGGCGCCCGGATCCGTCGCGTACACGAGGTCGTCGGCCAGCACGATATCGTCGCTGGCAGCGACGGTCACCCGGCCCCTGAGCTCACCGCTGAGAGCTACTTTGCCCTGGACGAAGATCACGCCTTTGAAGTTCGGGTTGTACGCGCGATCGAGCGGAAACAAGTACCCGGCGTCGGGCCGGCCGGCCAGGCCTGGGTGCCGGTCTCCGTTCCAGCGGAGCCATGCCCCGTTAGGATCCGTCGGCAAGAAGCCCCCGTTGATGGCATCGGATCCGCCCAGGTAGCACCGTCGGGTAGCCGACTCCAGGCCGGCCTGAGCGCTGGCGGGGGTGGCCTGGGCAGCCACTCGGAACACTCCGCCGGCGTCCCACCAGCCACAGTTCTGCGACGAGAGCATGTCGGTGGTCGTCACCCACCTCCAGCGCCCCCGGATTCGGACTCGGCGGGTGACCGTGGCAACGTTTCCGACGACCCAATCGGAGTTGGTCGACTGATACACGCGGAAGAATCCCTCGTCGGCATCGGTCCGGTCGCCGTCTCCGTTCAGGTCGAGGGCCACGAACTCGATGCGCGTGGTCGCTTCGCCCAGCTCGCCGTTGCTGTCGCCCAGGAAGGCCACACCTCCGGCCGCCGCCTGGGCCTGAAGCTTGCCGAGATCAGCGGTGGCGGGCATGGGGATCGGCGCCACGTACTCTTCGTAGCCTCTCGCAAACGTGCCGTATTGACCTCCCTGCACCCACTTGGCGGTCCGGACCTCGCCATGGAACGTGGCCCCGGACGAGTAGATCTTCAGCTCGCTGTTGCTGTGCACCGGGCCGAAGATCACGTCACCGCCACCGAAGGAAATGTTCGTAGGCTCGATGTCGGTGAAATAGGCAAACTTGGCGAAGCTCTCCTGATTGATCTGCGATCGGCGGATCACCTCCCCGCCACCTTCGTCACGGACGACGGAGACGATGCTGCCGAACAACCCGTACTGCCCTGAGGTCACTCCGGTGGGACCGACGTACAGCCAGCGCTTTACGCCGGGAACGACTGCCCCGTCACCGTCCTTTACCGCCGCACCGCTCTCGAGCACCGTGTACGCGCTGTCCGGGTAGACCGTAGGATCCCCGTTGATTCGCGCACGGGCCAGCTCCAGTCCCGCGTCGGCGAAGGCTTCCAGAATGCTCTGCCGCTCGTAGTAGCGGTTGGCAAGAAGGTGGTTCGATGCCACGACGACCGCAGCGGTGACCAAAGAGGCGATCACAAGGACGATCATCATGGTCGTGACCAGCACGAAACCGTCTTCCTTGGTTGGCTCCCGTCCGTGCCGCGTTCGCTTTACGCGGCTAGGGTGCGCGGTATGCACTCCTAGCTTACCAAGATTTGGACCGGGTCGGACAACGCGGACAAGGTCGGCGTACAGTCTTGGGCCGATATCGCGTACTCGTATGTGAAGCCCACTTCGATGGCGGTGTCGTCGTACACGTAGGTCGGCGCGCCCGCCGGTATGCTCAAGTAGGGATCGCCCCATTCCGAGTCAGTGGAGAGGCGGCGGAAAATCACGTAGCGAACGACGTCCTCTTCGCCTCCTCTCTCGTCCACCGCCGGGTCCCAGGCGAGACGCACCGCGCGAGTGTCGTCGCTTGTGACGACCTGCGACAGGAACAGGGCCACGCCTAGGATGGGCCCAGCTCCGCACGTCTTGAGCGCTCCGGCACCCAGGTTGGGCAGGCTGATGACGCGAGATACATCAGCGAACTGCTCGTCTGCCCCCGAGAGGCCGTTCGTGACCCTGTAGCTCACCCGCACAGCCCGGATACTGTCGGATCGGGCGCTGCTGCCGGTATCGGCGGGCGATCCGTGGATCTTCGCGGCGTGATACAACGGTATCTCTCCGTCGGGAATACTGTCCAGCACGGTGGCCTGGTCGGCGAAGCCCCGGTGCCTGAAGTAGCGGAAGAACGGCATCGCGTCCCGACGAAGCAGTCGGCGCGCCACCACCTCGGGCTCCTTGCTGTTCACGCGCCGCATGAGTACGAAGTCGTCGACGCGGACGGTGCTCGTGTCCGGCTCGAAGTAGATCGTGATCAGCTCTGCAGGGCTGTTCGTTCCAGCAGGCGTCGAATACGTCGTATCCGGCCAACTCACGCCGGCCACCGGAAGGCTCGTGGGCCCGAGCGGCGCCTGGACCCACCCGTTCGGCGCGTCGACATCCACGTACACGGCAGCGACGTCGTTCCTCAGGTTCGACGTGTGATCCCCCGTGAACGCGATCACGTCCGAGCCCGCGTAGACCATGCTGGGTTGGCCACTCGGCACATTGCTGCCAGCGGTCTGGAGGTCGATCTCCAACTGCTGGACCACGTAGCGCAGACTTTGCACCACCAACAGCCGTTGGGAGCCTTGAAGGAACGCGCGGTTCTGGACAACCATGAACCCGAGCGCTCCGCTCAGGATGATGCCGAACAGTCCGATACTGATGATGAGCTCCACGATGGTGAATCCTGCGCGTCCCGGGCCTCGAGACGGCTCCATCACGGTGCGGCTACCACCGCGGTGCGGGAGAGTCCCTTCTGCAAACCGGGGCCAGTTACCTTCACCGTAATTTCTTTGTAGTCGATCGTGCCTCCGCCGGTCACGAGCTGCTGGATGTGCTTCACGACGATCGTTCTCACGAAGCCTTCCCTGCCCGGAAGCCCGTTCTCGGTTCCTGCGTAGATGCTGTCGAGCTTCTCGTACCGAGGATCCATGGTGATGAGGTCGAGGCGATCCTCCACATGCTGAAGGGCCTCAGACTTGATCGTGACGGACTGTGCCGCTGTAGTCATGCGGCTTGCGTTCGTGCCCATTCCGAGAATGACGAAGGTGAGCAACATCATCGATATGGTCATCTCGATCAGGCTGTACCCGTTGCGGTCCATGGTCAGCAGCCCCTCTTCCATACGAGCGACGAGTAGCTCATGCAGCGCACCTGCCCGGTGGCTCGGTCGACGGCGATCGCACGCGCGTCTTCCGGGAATCCACCGTTCTCGGCGCGCGCGGACGTGAGGTAGATCACTCCCTCCTCGCTGGCGCTGCCGTTTCGGTGGAAGGACAGCCTTGGCAGGCCGCCAAAACGTTTGGCGAAGGTGATCGGAGCAGACCCGCTCGAAAACGTGGGCGCTCCACCAAGACCGAAGCGGGCGCCCTCGTGGAGCTGAACGGTGCGGAAGCTCTCCCCATCATCGGCCGTGGCGCTGTTGTTCTCGTCCAGGAGGATCCGGAACTCGCTCTCGGCCTCGTCAAAGACGAGGATGACGTCGTGCTGCCTCAAGATCGCCTTGCTCTTGGAGGCGATCACCACGCTCGCCACTTCGTTGAGCGCGCTGTTGAGTCTGAACCTGTTGAGGTTGATCTGTGGCGCCATGACACTGGTCATCACGGTGATCAGGCTGAGCGTTGTGATCAGCTCGATGATCGTGAATCCGCGCCTCGAAGGGACTACACGCCGCGGCCCGCGGCTGTAGCTAGGCAGGGTGAACATCGTCTTTTGACTCCGTCGCGTGTCTTCGCGAGGAGAGCCGACAGGCTCGCCTCGAGAAGACTATCCATGTATCCGATGGACCCACACCGGGGTGGGACCGTGGGATCGTAGGCGTGTGGCTAATCGCCTACCTTGACTCAGTAGTCTTGGATTATTCGTGCGACTTTACGGAGCACACATCCACAAGGACATATGTGTTCTCTGCGCCGGCTCGAGCGGCTCCGCGAGAGGCCTTGCACCTCGGAGAATGGGCCGTTCTGAGCATTGCGCGACCCTGTAGACCTGCCAGAATCGTGCCACGGGGGCGGGTCAGGAGTTCCGCGCAGTTCGGCCGGCGTTCGCCCGAATCAGCAGAAAATAATGTCGTTCGGCCGATACTTATTGTCGCAGGCCGCCCCAATGCCCAAGCCGACTGTTAGCGTGACGCACTCCGCGCGCAGCGCCTCCACCTCTCGGGAGCGCGTTAGCGGGCACTCGCTGTCACCCCCGGGGGACATCCACGGGTCGGATCGAGCCGCTGCCAGTGCAGTGCTTTCGCACGTTAGCCGTTCTGGCGTAAGCGCTTACGCGTAGTCCAAGCAACTCGGCACACGTCCTGCACTTCCGGTCGTCAACGGACCGCGACCAGGAGTCGATCATGACACGGGGGTGGGTGGTTGCTTGGACGGTGGTAGGGGTGCTCTTGACCTTGGTCCCCGGAGTAGAGGGCCAGCGACACCGACGTGAGCGAGGGCCCAAAGCACATGTGGGCATCACGTTTATCGCGGCGGAACCGGTGGGCGAGTTGGGAGCCTTTTTCGACCAGGGCTTCGGCGGACAGTTGGGTGTCGGGATCCCTGTCGACGACTACGGCCTCTTACGCATTGTCGGGGACGTCGGCTTCCTCATATACGGGCACGAACGGCAGAGTTACTGCATGCCGCTGCCCTATGGATGCCGGATCGGGCTGGACCTGACCACCACGAACAACATCGTGTTCGGCGGGCTCGGGCCCGAGCTCGCGTTGCCGCTCGGGGTGGTCGAACCCTACGTGCGAGCCACGATGGGCTTCTCGTACTGGTTCACGAACTCGTCACTGAGCGGCTGGGACGACGACCACGGCTTCGGCACCACTACGCATCTCTCGGACGTGGTGGGGGCGTGGCGAGCCGCGGCAGGCGTGCGCCTACGCATCGTCAACGGCTCGAAGCCGGTCTCGATCGACTTCGGTGTGGAGCGTCACGAGAACGGCGTCGCCGACTTCCTGACCGAGGGCGACATCGTGGATCACCCGGACGGGAGCATCTCGATTGGCATCCCTCGAGATAGCCACTGACTGCATTTGGCTTGCGGCGCGGGGGCCGTTCCTATTCCGGACCGGTCACCAACCCCTGGAGCTGGCTCCCGCCCGCAGCCATCCATTCATGTCACATGAGCAGAGACGGTTCAGGCCTGGAGCGACCGACCGCCCTCTAGCAACGACCTGACGCGCTCGCGCTCGACTTTTCCGTTCGCGTTGAGCGGCAGCTCGTTCTCGATACACCAGAGTCGGGGGCACTTCGCGACGCTCAGTCTCTCGCGCAGCGATTCGTCGACGGCATCGAGGTCGAACTCGCCCTCTGCGGGCACGACGCACGCACCGACCACTTCGCCCCACTCAGCGTCGCTTACCCCGACCACGCACGCGTCCGCGACGGCGGGATGCGCTCGCAGCGCCTCCTCGACCTCCACCGCGTCGACCGTGACGCCGCCAGAGACGATGCGGTCGATCCGGCGGCCCGTGACCCACACGTCTCCCACATCGTCGATGTGACCGAGGTCACCGGTGTGATACCAGCCGTCAGCGTCGGCAATGGCTTCATCGGAGCCGACATAGCCGATGGCTCGCGTGGCGCCCCGCACGAGGATCTCCCCGCTCCCGTCGATCTTCAGCTCCACACCCTCGAGCGGCTTACCCAAGGCGCCCGGTTTCGCTCGCACGCGATCCGGAGGTGCAGTCGCCACCTGGGAGGTCATCTCGGTCATGCCGTACGTCAGAGAGATGGGCCACCCCGCGTCGAGTGCCCTGGTCACCAGGTCGGCGGGCGCATGCGCCCCACCGATGAGCGCGCACCGAAACGAAGGCGGCGGTCCCTCGGCTCGATGGTCGAGAAGCCGAAGAAGCTGAGTGGGCACCAGCGACACATGCGTGACGGGACGAGGCACGCCGCCGGACGGACGCCCATCGTTGGAAGGCCTCTGGCCGCCGATGAGATCCGAAGCGACCTCGACGTCGAACGCGCCCGCGGCGAATACGGCGGCTCCGGTCATGAGCGCCCTCACGACCAATACGAGCCCCCCTACGTGAGCGATCGAGAGTGACGCCAGCCACACGTCGTCTGCACTCGAGCCGAGCCGATCGCCGACCGCCGTGGTGTTGGCGCACAGGTTGTCGAACGAGAGCGCCACGCCGCGCGGCGTGCCGGCAGTCCCGGAGGTCCACAGGATCACCTGTGCTCCCGTTGCCGCCCGCTCAAGGGTCGTGCACGCAACGTCGGCCTCCACACGGGTCAGCTTTGGGTTGAGCGGGACGACCGTCGCCCCGCACCGCCACGTCGCCAACAGCGTGATGATCCCGTTCACGTCGTTGCTGGCGACGAAGGGTCGGATCACCCTCGCCTCCACTCCCTCTCTCGCCAAAACTCGCGCACGCGCGTCGACCCGACGGTTCAGCTCCTCGTACGTGCAGGAGCCTCCAGGCCACAGCAACGCGACCCGCGCCGGGTCTACCGTCGGCCCGCGCTTCCCGGCCAGCACCCACTCGAGCAGATCTACGACCATCAGCCAACAGCGAGTCCGAGCCCGAGCAGCAGGCCATAGACGCCGACGACGCGGGCTGTCTCGCCCAGCGCCGGCAACAGCTCCGCTGGATCGGTGTGGGTCAGGACGCGTCGTACGGGCGCGAGGCAGAGCGGAGCGACCAGCAGCGCGGCGAGCGAAGCCGCGGGCCAGCCGTACGAGCGCCACCCGACAACCGGAACGATGAATGCGACCAACAGCATCATGAGATACTCGACCTGCGAGCCGCGCGTG
>JADFSR010000071.1 GCA_022560615.1 Gemmatimonadota bacterium | reverse complement strand
ATCGCCCCCGAGAGTTCACATCGACGGGGCGGTTTGGCACCTCGATGTCGGCTTATCGCATCCTGGGGCCGGAGAAGGTCCCAAGGGTCGGGCTGTTCGCCCGTTAAAGCGGTACATGAGCTGGGTTCAGAACGTCGTGAGACAGTTCGGTCTGTATCCGTCGTGGGCGTTGGAGTATTGAGGAGAGCCTTCCCTAGTACGAGAGGACCGGGAAGGACTGACCACTAGTGTACCGGTTGTCGCGCCAGCGGCATCGCCGGGTAGCTACGTCGGGACGGGATAACCGCTGAAAGCATCTAAGTGGGAAGCCCCCTCCAAGATGAGTACTCCCAGAGTCTTCGGACTCTCAGAAGGGCCGTACGAGACTAGTACGTTGATAGGCGGCAGGTGGAAGCGTGGTAACACGTGTAGCCGAGCCGTACTAATCGCCCGTGAGGCTTGACCGGCTCCTCCAGCCTCCAGCCACTCACCATGCTACGCTCCCGCTCGCGGGGATGTAGCTGCCGTTACAGCCATAGTACAGGCTAAGGCTCTCATCTCTCTCGACCTCTGTTATCGCATTTGTCGGTGGCTATTGCGTGAGGGCGACACCCGTTCCCATCCCGAACACGGCCGTTAAGTCTCACCGCGCGGATGGTACTGCCGGGGTCGCCCGGTGGGAGAGTACGTCGTCGCCGACTTACACGACGAAACGACCCGTCCAGAATCTCTGGGCGGGTCGTTTCTAGATTGGTCCCGAATCCCCGAGTTTGCCGTTGCCCCCCGAGATCGCTGACAGCACTACGACCCGCGCAGGCTATGTCACGCTCGTGGGGCGTCCCAATGCCGGGAAGTCGACGCTCCTGAACCGGCTCATTGGGGAACATCTCTCGATCGTGACTGCCAAGGCCCAGACGACCTGGCAGCGGGTGACGGGCATTCTCACGACCGGCTCGGACCAACTCATTTTTCTGGACACGCCGGGGCTGCTCGAAGTCCACGATCTGTTCCAGCGCGCGATGCTTGGCGCAGCGCTCCAGGCGCTGTCCGAAGCCGACGTCGTTCTCCTGGTCATCGATTCCACGCGGAAGCCCAGCCCTGAGGAGACGGTACGCATCGTTCAGGCTGTCGAGGAGGCGCCTGCCCCGATACACGTCGCTCTGAACAAGATCGACGAGGCCAGCGAGGGCCAGGTGGGCGCTTGGAATGCCTGGCTCGCCGAGCATGTCCCGGGCGACGTCCATCGGATCTCCGCGACGGACGGACGTGGCGTCGACGCGCTGCTCGAGGCGGTGCGCGCCGCGCTGCCCGAGAGCCCGTTCCTCTATCCGGAGGACGACATAGCGTCGGACCCGGTGCGCTTCTTCGTCGCTGAGCTCGTACGGGAGACGATCTTCGAACAGTACCATCAGGAGATCCCCTATTCGGTCTTTTGTCAGGTGGAGGAGTACCGCGAGGGGACGGACCCGATCTACATCCACATGAACGTCTACGTGGAGCGAAAGTCCCAGAAGGGGATCCTCATCGGGAAAAAGGGTGTGGCGATCCGGGCGCTCGGTGAACGGTCCCGTGAGAAGATCGAGCACTTTCTCGATGCCCGTGTGTACCTCGATCTGTGGGTAAGACCGCTCAAGGCCTGGCGTAAGAACAGGGCGTACCTGAGCCAACTCGGCTTCCGCGTTCCCGAGGACGACGATGCACGCTTTTCGTAGTCTGGTAGAAGGCTGTTGAAGAAGTACAGTGTGCCCAGCACCGGGATGAAAGGAACAGACGAGTGTGTGGGTTGCGGTGGCACGGCCCCATCTCCGTCGTTGGAGCTCCTAGGACCACCGCCTTCGGCGGCGGTGCCCGCGACGGCTATGGCGTCGTCGCTCCGCGACCCGCGCCGGCGGCGCGGGTTCCCCTCTAGGGCCGTGGCACCCGGGGACCCGTGCGTAAGCACGGGTGGCGGCCCGCTGTACTTCTTCAACAGCCTTCTAGTGCTGTCGCTGACGCTGTGCATGGCGTTGCCGATCGCAGCACAGGACGGGAGCGAAGAGCCGAGTTCGACGGAAGGCGCCCTCTTTCTATTGCTTCCGGTCGGTGCCAAAGCTGTCTCGCTCGGGCGTGCGGTGACTGCTCTCGACGGGCCAGAATCGGCGTTCTGGAACCCGGCCGGTCTCGCGGCCGTCGATGAGAGTCAGGTCGTGCTGCTCCGCGGTGATCCCCTCGCCGGGACGTCGACCGCCTTTTCCGCGCTTTGGGCCCGCCCCGGTGTTGGCACCCTCGGCGTGTCGTACCAGCTGCTCGACATCGGGACTCAAGAACTCAGGGACATCGACGGCAACGAGCTCGGCTCGATAAGCGTGCGCAATCACCTCGGGGTCGTGTCCGCCGCCGCGCAGTTACTCGAGGGTGTACGTCTGGGCGTCAACTTCAAGATCGTCCAGTTCCGCCGCTCGTGCCGCGGCATCTGTTCGGATGCCGGCACGACCGCCACAACCTATGCGTTCGATGCCGGTCTACAGATCTTGCCCACCGAGCGTCTGAGGATCGGGGCGATGCTGGCCCATATCGGCCCACGGCTCCAGGTGCTCAACGCTGACCAGTCTGATCCGCTCCCTGCACGAGTGCGCCTCGCGTTCGCCTACAACCTCATCGCCTTGCTCACGGACGATGAAGAGCTCGGGGGCTGGCTCGCGGTGGAGGTTCAGGACCGTCTCCGCGAGCTGGGGTCTCTCTCCTTTTACCTCGGTACGGAGCTTACCGCAGGGGTGAGCGAAGCGATCTTCCTGCGCGCCGGGTACGTGCTGGGCAACCTCGATCAGGAGGACGGCGCCCGCGTCGGGCTCGGCTTCCGCTTCGAGCGCTTCGACCTCGCGATCGCCAAGTCTCTAGCGGTGTCCACGCTGACCGGCGAGACCGAGCCGGTGCACGTCACGTTCTCGATCCGGTTCTAGGAAGGGTGATCGGAAAGGGGGGTGGTGCCCAACGCCATGGCTGAAAGGACACACAAGTCTGTGGGTTGCGATGGCACGGCCCCATCTCCGTCGTTGGAGCGCCTCGGACCACCGCCTTCGGCGGCGGTGCCCGCTACGGCTACGCCTTCGCCCCTCCGCGACCCGCGCCATGCGCGGGTGCCCTCTGGGGCCGTGGCACCCGGGGACCCGTGCATAAGCACGGGTGGCGGCCCGCCCCCCTTTCCGATCACCCTTCTCGACTTTTGAGAAGGCGCAGGGGGCGGCGCACAGGGCTCATTTTGCTGGTGACGGCGGTGGTGCCCGCAGCCGCGGAAGCCCAGGAGCGTCGATCCTGGTCGTGGCAGGCCGAGTCGCCCTTCACCGCGAACTACCGGCAAGAGCCCGCGACGGGCCCCGTCAGTCATACGCTGCTGTCCCTCGCACTACCAGGACTCGGTCAGCACCGGCAGGGCAAGTCGAGGAAATGGATCTTCGCCGGGCTCGAGGTGGCCGCCTGGTCGGTTTACCTCGAGCGACGCTCGGCGGGCGGCGCCCTGCGCGACGACTACCGGGACTTTGCCTGGGAAGAGGGCCGGCTCCAAGCGGGAAAGCGAGTGGACGGGGACTTCAACTACTACGAGACGCTCAGCAAGTGGAACCGGTCGGGCGCCTTCGACCGCGACGCAGGCTCGAGTGGGCTGCAACCCGAAGAAGATCCGGCGACGTTCAACGGTACTATCTGGGTCAGAGCCCAAGGCATCTTCCTCGGAGGTGGCGGGCAGCCGGGGGATCTCGGCTTCGCGCGGGCTCTCGAGTACTATGAGGCGCGCGCCTACGAAACCGAGTTCCTGTGGGACTGGAGCCGTAGTCCTGCCGGCCGGGAACGATTGGGCGAGCTGATCTCGGAGAGCGACAGCCGATTTATGCAAGCGACGAGCGCGGTCGGTATCGTGATCGCGAACCACCTCGCTTCGGCGGTCGACGCGTTTCTAGCTTCGCGTGGCATCGCTTCCCGGGCGAGCATCCGATTCGCGCCCCGCCGGGAGCCCGGGGGTTCCGGGTGGTCGGCGAGGCTCAGCGTTCCCATCGGTCCCGTCGGCCGGTGAGCCGTCGTGGGCGGGGCTCCGAGAGCGGCGAAGCCAGAGTCCTGGAAGTCTTGGCAGCGTCGACGCGCGGCCCCCTCAAGCCCAAAGAGATCGCCCGCGCCGCAAGCGTGGCGGCGAGTGAGTACAAGCGCTTCAAGCGGCTGCTGACCGGCCTTGAACGGGCCGGCAAGATCTATCGCGTGAAGGGCCACCGGTATGCACTCTCCGGAAGTCTCGAGCTCAGTCCTGGCATCGTCTCGCTGACCCGTGCGGGCGACGCTTTTGTCCGTCCCGACGCGGGGGGCGGCGACCTCTTCGTCCCGGCGGCACACCTCGCGACCGCCATGGACGGCGACCACGTCGTCACACGCATCGAGGCGCGGCCGCGCGGCCGGAGCCCGGTCGCCCGCGTCATCAAGGTCCTCGACCGTGCCCGAGAGACGATCGTAGGCACGTTCCACCGCTCCCGGCGCTTCGACTACGTCGTACCCATGGATCGTCGCGTCTCGAAGGACGTGCTCGTACCCAGCGCCGCCGCCGGGGAGGCAACGGACGGAGATGTCGTCGTCGTCCGGCTCGACTCGTACGGGGAGGACAGGGTCGGCCCGGTAGGCACCGTCGTAAAGGTCCTCGGTGCGCTGTCGGATCCCGGAGTCGACATATTGGCTGTCGCTCATGGTTTCGGCCTTTCTTCCGACTTCCCGCCGGCCGTGATCGCCGCGGCCCAGGAGGCCGCCGAGCGGGGCATCGAGGAGATCACGGATGAGTGGGTCGATCGCACCGACATGTTGGTCTTCACGATCGACCCCGCAGACGCAAGAGATCACGACGACGCGCTGTCGGTGACTGAGCTCGGAGAGGGGCGCTTCGAGGTCGGCGTGCATATTGCCGACGTGTCCCACTTCGTGCCGGAAGGAGGGGCGATCGACATCGAGGCGCTGGCGCGCGGAACCAGTGTCTATCTGGTGGACCGCACGATCCCTATGCTCCCCGAGGCACTCTCTGCGGACGTGTGCTCCTTGAAGGGGGGAGTCGATCGGCTCGCGGTATCGGTCTTCATCGAGCTCGACACGTCGGGCCAAGTCCATGGACGTCGCCACGAACGGACACGGATCCGATGCTCGGACGGGTTGTCGTATGAGCAGGTGCAGGCCGTACTCGATGGCGTGGGCGCGATCTCGCCGTCCGTCGACCAGGCAATCCGGACCCTCGACGACCTCGCGCGCGGCGTAAGGGCGGTACGCGAGCAGCGCGGGGCGCTCGACCTCGACATTGGCGAGGCCCGCGTAGTGCTCGACGAACGTGGTCACCCCGTCGACATCCTGCGAAGGGAACGTTTGGAGAGCCACCGACTCATCGAGGACTTCATGGTGCTCGCCAACGAGGTGGTGGCACGGGACATGGAGGCGCGTAAAATCGGAGCGCTGTACCGAGTGCACGAGCCGCCGTCGCGGGAGCGCGCCGATGAGCTGCGCGAACTGCTCGGGCGGATCGGGCATCGCCTCCCGAACCGGAAGTCGCTGAGGCCACGAGATCTACAGCACCTCCTACAGGCCGTACGCGGTCGCCATGAGGCCGCGCTCGTCTCTACAGTCGTCTTGCGGTCCTTGGCGAAGGCGCGCTACGACGCCAAGAACCTGGGCCATTTCGGACTCGCGTCGCCCGCGTACCTGCACTTCACGAGCCCCATCCGCCGCTATCCCGACCTCGTGGTGCATCGAGAGGTCGTGCGCTCTCTGATCGGCGGGGAGCCGCCACGGAGCTGGGAACCGGGCGAGCTCGCTTCAATCGCGGATCGGGCGAGTGCACGGGAGCAGGCTGCCGCGGAGGCCGAGCGGGCTTCGGTAGCCCTGAAGAAGGTGGAGTTCATGGAACGTCATCTCGGCGACGAGTTCGATGGGAAGATTTCGGGGGTTGCCGCGTTCGGCTTCTTCGTGACTCTCGAGCGGTACTTCGTCGACGGGCTCGTGCACGTGAACAGCCTGCGCGACGACTTCTACCGGCTGCGTGAGGAGACGTACGCACTCGTGGGTGACCGGGGGCGGCGCACGTACCGGCTGGGGGATCGCGTCCGGGTGCAGGTCGCGCGGGTCGACAAGGAGGCCCGTCATGTGGACTTCCTGCTGATGCGGGTACTTCCGAACGCCGATTGACACCGCCCTTGCGCTTACGGTAACCTAGCATCCGGAGCTGCTCCCCCGCTCGAGGTTCTATGGCTTCCGACAAGACCGTTCTCTACTTCGGTCCAGGTCGCACGGATCCCTCTCCGATCGTCTCTCGCTTTACCGAGGTGAACGAGCTGGAGCTCGTGCGTGTGGATCAGGCCGTCGAACTCCGGGCGTTTCTGAACCGGATGATGCCGGCGTGCGTCGTCATGGAAACCGGATCAGACCTCTCGGACATCCTAGAGGTAATTCGTGTCCTCAAGGAAGACTCTTTCACGAGCATAGTCCCTCTGGTGGTAGTGCTGAGAGGCGGTGACAATGGCGTGTCGGACCTGCTGGCAGTCGGCGCCGACGAAGTGTTGCACGACGGCACGGCAGAGCGGGAGAACCGGCTCAGGCTCGACCAGGTCCTCAAACGAGCAGATCGAGACGTCTCCGTACATCCGACCACCCGTCTTCCCGGCACCACCCACATCGCGCGGGACATGCAGGCGCGGCTCGAGACATCGGAGCAGTTTGCCGTCTGCTACGCGGACCTCGATCACTTCAAGGAGTTCAACGACCGCTACGGGTACGCGTTCGGAGACGGCGTGATCCGTCTGCTATCGCGTATTCTGAGGGACACGGTCCGCGCCTTGGCGCCGGGCGGGTTTGTGGGGCACATTGGCGGGGACGACTTCATCTTCAACGTGCCCATGACGTACTTGGAGGTGACCTGTGACGAGATCATCCAACTCTTCGACGAGCTGATCCCGTACCAGTACACCGAGGAAGACCGGCGCGCGGGCTATTTTCTTGGCAAGGACCGTCGCGGCAACGTCTACCGCGTTCCGCTCATGTCCCTGTCGATCGGCGTCGTGACCAATCAGTTCCAGACATTCGATCATCCAGGTATGATCAGTGAGCTCGCGGCAGAGATGAAGACCTTTGCGAAATCTCTGCCCGGCTCGAAATACGTTGTGGACCGGCGTCACAAGTCACCCATTTTGGAGACCGCCGCAGCTAGCGAGGCGGATGCGTTGACGGGCGTGCTATCGACCGGTTCGCCCGAAGAGGACACCTGAACCAATCCTATCATGGTCATCCGGATCCATTGCCCATCCTGCCCAGCGACCTTTCCGGTCGATCCAGACAAGATCCCGGAGGCAGGGGTCAACGCTCGCTGCAGCTCCTGTGGTCATGTCTTCCGCGTAGAGCGTCCGTCATCGATCGACGACCTTGCGCCCGACGTTGTGCCAGAGGTCGCAGCCGAGCCTGTGCCGGAGCCCGAGCCTGTGCCTGTGCCGGAGCCCGAGCCCGAGCCTGTGCCGGAGCCCGAGCCCGAGCCCGAGCCTGTGCCCGACTTCGCCGTGGTGGCGGAGCTCGAGCCCGAAGCAGAGCCTGTCGGTACGGAGCCGGAAGAAGAAATCACCATCGTGGCCGATTTCGGCGCGGAGTCACAGCCGGAGCCGAAGGAATCGGCCACGGACTCGTTCTTCGCCGGTGGTGCGCCGGCGGCCACGGAAGACCCGCCCGCCGTGGAGGACGCCGCCGAACCGGCCGCGGTCGAGGATGCCGCGGTCGAAGAGGCCCCGGCTGAGGAGGCCCCGGCGGTCAGCGGGTTTTCTTTCGGCAGGAGGGATCCCAAGGACAAAGCGAAGCGCCTCGCGAGAGTTCTCGTGTCCGACATGACCATGTACAACGCTGATCTGCACGAGACGGCGCTCGCCAAGGGCACGCTCAAGGAGGACTTCGAGGAGGAGATCGACAAGTCCTGGAAGGAGTACGTGGAGCAGGTTGGCGCCGAGATGGCCGGGACCGACGGCAAGGAATTCTGGCGCCAAGCACTCAACGACGTGCTCGCGAAGGGCGAAGAGGTCTTCTAGCAATGAACAAAGAGCAACTGAACCGGCTCGAAGATCTCGGCAAGAATGTCCGAGAGCTCAGGGGGTATCTTTGACCTCGACGCACGTCAGGAGCGCCTGAAGTCGCTCGATTTCGAAATGGCTCAGCCTGGCTTCTGGGACAAGCAAGAGGCCGCAAAGGCGGTCATCGACGAATCCAATAGCATCAAGGGATGGCTCGAGCCTTGGCGAGCACTCGATGCAAGCGTGTCGAATTTGCGTGCGCTGGTCGAGTTGCTCGAGGAGGAGGACGACGACGAGCTCGGCGAAGAGTTCACCAGCGGTGTTGCCGCGCTCGCGAAGGGAGTCGAGGCTCTCGAGCTACGCACGATGCCCCAGGGCGACGACGACCACCGCGCGGCGCTCATCACGATCCCTCCGGGGGCGG
>JADFSR010000070.1 GCA_022560615.1 Gemmatimonadota bacterium | reverse complement strand
ACCAAAACCGTGGTGTCATTCCGTTCGCATAGCCGGGTGGTCACCTCGTACGCGAAGCGCTGGACGCCCGTGGGTCGAGCGCACAGGAACCGGCCGTTGATACCGAGCCTCATGCGGCCCGCTCCCGCGCGAGCGCGAAGCCCATCGCTGCGACGAGCATGATGAGTTGACCGATACCCTGAGCGAAGGTCCACTCGGCGAATGCGATCGTGCACGCGACGGCGAAGGACCAGAAGACCGTCACTCGCAACAGCCGCCCCTGCTCTTCCCCTGAGGCGTCCAGCCAGTCCCTCACGGTTCGGAAGAGCGTCCACAGAGTGGAGAACAGAAGCCCCACGAGCGCCACCACGCCCAGGATCCCGGTCTCCGCGGCGATGTGCACATAGGTGTTGTGGGCGGAACCCACGAAGTCCCACAGTCCCGGGACCAACAGGCCGAACTCGTCGAGCCCGGCCTCGAAGCCTCCCGGTCCAACACCCACCAGAGGGTGCGCTAGGAACATGAGCACGCCCGCCTGGGTGAGCGCGAAGCGCTGCCCAACCAGTGGATCGGTGAGCGTCTCGGCAATGCGCCCGCTCACCGCGCCGCCCGTCGCGAGGTCGAGAACGAGCACAACCGCCGCAGCGACGAGCCAGACGCGGAGTACGAAGCCCCGTTCCGACACGAACAAGAGCACGCCTGGAGCAATGACCGTGGCGAGCCAGCTTCCCCGTGAGAACGTCGACACCAACCCCGCCATGGCGAGACCGAGCGCGAGCATTGCGACGACCCGTCCCAGGGAGCCGGACGCCTCTCGCACCAGCATCACGGTGAACGGGAGGCTGATCGCGAGGTACATCGCCAGCTCGTTGGGCCAGGCGAAGCCCCCGGTCGCTCGGAAATAGGGCGTCCCGGCCACCGCGAACTCACCCGGCAGAACGCCCACCGACTCCAGAACCGCAAAGCCTCCCGCGGCCGCGGCAACCCAACCGAGGACGCGGGCCACGGTCGTGACCGACCCAGGACGCCGACTCAGCGTATCGGTCGCCACGATCAGGAACGCGAAGAGCAGGACCAGGGTGACCGTTTCGCGCACCGCGGAGCCGCGGTCGGTCGCGAATCCGCTCGACATCGCCAACGCCATGAGGAAGAGCGCCAGCCACGACAGCGGTAGCCCACCGAACGAGATCGAGCGATGCTCGATACCTCGCGCGAGTATCCACGCTGCGATCACGAGCCCGGTAACCAGTAGGGCCGGGCCCAACCGAATCGACTCGCTCGCATACGCCGGAGGGAGCGCGAGCGAAACGGCCAGAACTGGTAGGGCGCTCACCCATCCCGTCGAGAAGAGGAGCAGCAGCGAAACCGACGCCATCGCGCCCCCGATGCCCGCCCATACGATGTCGCTGGTGAAGAGAGCCGCGATCACCAGGAACAGGCCCGAGCCCAGCATCCCGACCGAGGCCCCCGCCAGCCACGGGTCGGCCCGCCCGGTCCAGGCTCCGGCGTTCCAAGTCATGCCTCACCACCCGCGAGGACATCGTCGTAGAAGCGCACCGTGTCGTCCACTACGCGCCGCTGGCTGAATAGCGCCTCGGCGCGGGCGCGACCGCGGCGTCCCAGCTCAGCGCGTAGCTCCGGATCCTCTGCCAACCGACGGAGCGCCCGGGCAAGCGCTTCGGGGGCGTTCATGGGGACCAGCAGGCCCGCGTCACCGACCACCGCGGGCATCCCCCCGCACTCCGTGGCGATCACTGGGATGCCCATCGACATCGCCTCGACGAGCACGCGCCCGAACTGCTCCGCACCGCGGGCGGTGCTCCGGGACGGCAGACAGAGCACGTCGGCGGCAGAGAGCAGCGCCGGCACCTCCAGCGACGCGACCTCACCCGTGAAGTGCACGCGCGCCTCGATGCCGAGATCCGACGCCTGCGCGCGCAGGCTCTCCGCTTCGGGACCGGCCCCGGTGATGATGGCGTGCAGCTCGGGCGACAGCCGCAACGCCTCGAGCAGGAGATCGACGCCCTTCTCAGGCACGAGCCTCCCGAGAAAGGCGACCACCAGCCGTTCCTGATCGAGACCGAGCTTCGTTCGCGTCTCGGCGCGCGCCGCGTCGTCGAAGCAGAAGAGAGACGGGTCGACTCCCATCTGCGGGATCACCGCGAGGCGTCCGGTGAAGCCGAGAGCACGAATTACATCGGCGGCTTGCTGCGTACCCGCGATCCCACCAGCAGACCTTCTGAACACCCATTTGCGCAGGCCCTGGAAGGGCGGCGGATACCGCTTCGCTACGTTCTGGGCCGCAAAAAAGATGAAGGGCAGCCCCCTTCGCCGAGCCGCCACGCCACCCTGGAGCGTGACCGCCGAATACGGCTCTTCGTCGATGTGCACGACGTCGGGCCGAAACCGGTCGATGACAGCGCCGAGCCCCCTGTACAGGTGGAAGTGGTTCCTCCCCGGAAACAGCACGGGCAGCGTCGTGAGGCGGACGCCGTGGGACGCGTCGAGAGCCTCAGGGGGTCCGTGCCACCGCTCCGGAAGTACGACCTCGAGATCGACCTCACGGGCCAGCAAACGCAGCTTGTCCCGATGTGCGGCGACCACCGAAGCCTTGGAGACGTACACGACCTTCAAGCGCCCGCCCCCACCGCACCCCGCGGCCACAGGGCGTCACGCAGCAGTGCAGCGTCGCGGGCGGTGAACGCCCCCGTGAGGGGATACGCGAAGAGCACCGCCACCAGGAACAGAGCCGCCGCCCCATAACTACCGAAGATCGGCAGCACCGAGAGGAGGGCACCGACCCCACCCACGGTGAGCACGGCCAACAAAACGGGAGCGCGTGGTCCGGTCCTCACGAGCACCCGCAGCACGGCCAGGAAGCCCACCGCGAGCAGCGCTTCAGAGCCGACCATCGCCAGCGCCGCGCCCTGGCCCGCAGCAAACGGAATGAGTAGCGCGTTCAGGGTGACGTTCACGACCAGGGCCACCAGATATAGCCACGCCACGGCAGTCATGCGTGCGGCCGCCGCCAGCAAATAGCCGCCGTGGATGGTGACCGCGAGGAACGGGAGCACGAGCGCCAAAGTACGCAGGACCGGGATCGAATCCGAGTAGGACGCACCGAACAACGCTGTGATGAAGGGCCCCGCCAGGAAGTACAGAAGGCCCGCGACCGGCACCGCGCACAGGAGGATCAACTCGAGCGAGCGAGCGCCGGCCGGCGAGGGCTGGCCCGCTTGCGGCTGGGACATGCGGGAGAGGCGCGGATAGACGGCAGCGCTCGCGACGACGACCAACGCCTGAAAGATGTCCACGAACTTATAGCCCGCTGAATATACGCCAACGTGCTCGGGGGTCTGCCACCGGGCCAAGAGCAGGACGTCGATCTTGTAGTAGACCGCGATCAATACGAACGCGGCCGCGAAGGGGAGGAGCGCCCGCAGCAGCGCCACAACGTCCGCCCGGCGGACGGGGACACCCCGACGCACGTCCCGGGGTGCCCGCGCGAGCAGCCACACACACGCGGCACTCCAACCGAGCGCCGGGAAGATGCAAAAGAGGACCATGTCCTGGGTCGCCAGCACGACCGCGATGCCACCCACGCCGGATACGAAGCCGAAGATCGCACTCGCCTGCGTCCATACGTGCATGCGTTCCACGGCCTGATAGTACGCCGAGAGGTTCTCCGCATACGAGCCCAGCGCGTACCCGATCCCCAAGAGCAGCGACGCGCGCGCCACGTCGGTCTCGTACCCCAGCCAGCGCGCGAGCGCGATCAGCATGACCAGCATCACGATGTTGGAGCCGGTCTTGACGATATGCGCAGCGCGCAGCAGTCCGGCCGCCCGCTCGGGCTGTCGCGCGATCTCGCGGATGAGCAGCGGCATCATGCCCAGAGTGGCGACTATGCTCAGGATGACCGCGTACGCCGCGGCGGTCCCGTACGACCCGAACTCCGACGTGCCCAGCACGCGTGCCGCGACGACCACCGAGGCGAAGGTGAAGCCGCGAGTTAGCAGGTAGGCGAAGAGGAGAGCGATCGCGTTCCGCCCGACCGCTCGGCGCGTGCGCGCATCGTCCTGGACCGGTGGACTCTCGATCACTCCGGCCGGCGACGGGGAGTTCAAGGAGTCGGTTCGCCCTGAACGACCGACCGAACCGAGCGCACGAGGATCTTGATGTCCGCCGCGATCCCTCGATTGCGTACGTAGTCGAGCTCGATCTGGGCTCGCTCGGGATACGCA
The DNA here is from genome assembly GCA_022560615.1 of Gemmatimonadota bacterium. NCBI lineage: Bacteria > Pseudomonadati > Gemmatimonadota > Gemmatimonadota bacterium. The sequence goes on along the minus strand of JADFSR010000070.1, from coordinate 4,654 downwards.
GGACGGTCAGTCCCGAGCGAGTTCCACGCGCCGAAAATGCCGGGACGAATCTGGAGCAGCTCCGCGACCCCATCGCCGAAGAGTGCGAGCTCCTCCTCTACCACGGGGCGCGGCCCGACGAGGGACAGGTCTCCCCCCAGGACGTTGATGAGCTGCGGGATCTCGTCGATGTACCGACGACGGAGCCACCGACCGACAGGGGTGATGCGCGGATCGTGCTCCACCGGGAGCTTGAACCCGCTCTCGCGGTGGAGCTGGTCCAGCTCGACGTTGCCCCGGAGTCGATCTTCCGCGTCCACGGCCATCGTGCGCAGCTTCCAGCACCTGAAGGCCTTGCCATCGCGACCGATCCGTCGGTGACCGAAGAAGACCGGACGCCCGTCCGATACGAGGACGAGCACGGCAGCGGGAATCAGGATCGGCAGAGTGAGGAGGAGGAGTCCGGAGGCCGCGACGAGGTCCCAGAGTCGCCTGATCACCTCCAAGCCACCCTGCTTCGGTACGGCCCTTACATCCGCTACGCCCACAACGACTCCAGCCGGGCACCCGAGTCCGCCAGCACGATCGTACCCGCAACCCGGCCGCCGGCCTCTTCGATGAGTCGCGCGGCCCGGGCTGTGTGGGACCTGGTACTGTGGCCGGCTCGGATGACCAGTACGACGACGCCCCCCCGGGCGGCGGCTCCGACCGCCGCACCGAAGGCATCCAATGAGGCATCGTGCATCTCGAGCGTGACCCCGAGGCCGGTCAGCGCTTCGATGACGACTCCGGGATCGGTGCCGCCGGACACCGACGCGACCGTGACCACGCCCTTCGCCCCGGCTCGCTCGACCGCGTGACCGAACGCCGCGGCGTCCTGCTCGGTCAAGCGGAGGCCCGACTTGGACCGTACCGCCCCGAAGAGAATGGGCGCCCCGGTCAGAGCGCGAACGTCACGCTCGCTGTGGATGCGCCCATCCGCCTTCTCCACCACCACGACGGCGAGCACAGCGCAACCGGTCGCGAGCAGAAAACCCACCGCGAGCCCCAGCTTCTTCCTCGGCCAGATCGGGCGGTACCAAAGAGCAGGAGGGTCGATGACTTGCACGTTCGAAAACGTGAGGGCCTGACGGATCTCCTCCTGGCGGAGCCGCTGCTCGGTGATGATGAGCAACTCAGCCAAGAGGCGCGCCGTTCGCTGTCGACGCCCGAGCTCGAGCACCTGAGCAGGAATCCCGGACAGCGTCGAGTCCATCGCGGCCACTCGAAGCTCGAGGTCGGCGACTTGCCCGGAGAGCGCCCCCAGGAACTCGGTCGCGATGGTGCGTAGCGCGCCGTCCAACTGGCCGATCTGCGCCTGGAGGGTCTGGACGTCCCGGCTCGCAGGAGTCCGCATGGCCGTCAACGCGGTGAGCTCGGCCTGGAGCTCGGTCAGCCGACCGAGCATCTCGCCCACCGTCTGATTCTCTAGGAAACGCGGGTGCGCCACGAGCGTCGTCCACGCCTCGATGGGGTCGGTGGCCTGCTGAACCCGCGCCAGTCTAACTTCGAGCGCCTCGAACTCGGCACGCGCCGTCTCGAGAGCGCCGACCGACTCCTCGTACCGTTGGATCAGTGCCTCGCTTTGAACGTCGGGAACGATCATGCCGGTGGAGCGCTGCAGCTCCTCGACCGCGGCCTCGGCCTCCAGCAATTCCACTTCGGTGGCTCGGGCAACGCTGCGCAGAGAATCGACCGTCTCCGCACTCTCGCGCTCCATGAGCTCCGCGCGCATGGCGAGAAAATGGGCAACCGCGCCTTCGACTACTGCAACGGCGACACCAGGGTCGGTATGGGCATAGGAGATGACGAGCACGTTGGCCTCGCGGCGCGTCCGCGTGAGCGACAGCCCACTGGACACCCGCGGCACGACCTCCCCGAACGGAAGCGTGCTGATATCGATCTCCTCCGGCCCCCACGGCTCCCGGGCACGGAACGTGGCACGCACGCCGCCAAAGTGCGCGGACGTCCCCGTCTGAAACGAGCCGATCACGGAGTCGGACGGTGACGTGCGCCGCACCGAGACGGTGGTCGCGTCCGTCCAGGTCACCGAGAACGTCTCCTTGACGGTGGAGTCCTCCGCACTCAGGGCGGTGAACAGCGAGTCGCGATGGAAGTCACGAGGGGCGTCGACGCGAACGTGCAGGGCGACATCGCGCACGAGCGCTTCGGCGAGGCTTCGACTCCCGAGCAGCTCGAGATCATTCGAGAAAGGATCCCCGCCAAGCTGCAGGAAGCTGAAGATCCCAGCGTTCGGAGATACGCCGCTCATCGGCGGCGGCTCGCCCAAGCTCAGGCGTGCTTCGGCGCTGTACACCGGCCTGGAAAGGAAAACCACCGCTGCCGCGAGCGCCATGATCGCGCTGAATACCGCGACGGCCCAGGGAGCGCGCCTCCGGAGCAGTCGGAGCCACTCGGCCACGAAGTCCTGGGGTGGCTCGTTCCCTCCGTAGGCGACGCTCATCGTAGGATCAAGCTCGTAAGTACCGCCGCGAGAACCGAGGCCGCGGCCCCGATGAGCAGCGGTCCGTTGTCGCTGACGAAGCCGCGGCGGCCGACGACGATACGGTCGCCCGACCGCAGACTGGGCAGGATCTGCGCGTCTGCGGAGAGCACGATCAACTCGGCGCCCCGTCGGATGCGAACGTCTTCCTGACGCGCCGAGTCCGTCAGGCCACCCGAGGCGGCCAGCACTTCGGCGAGCGTCATGGTCGGATCGACCCAGTAGAGCCCGGGGGTCTGCACCTCGCCCAGCACGGAGACGCGCAGCAGCGGGATGACCCGGACCAGCGGACCGACCAGCTCACGGTTGAAGCCGTCGACGATCTCGCGAGCCACCTCGCCAAAGGGGCGACCCGCCGCAGTAGCGAGACCCACGATCGGCACGAGTACTCTGCCTTCGGAGTCGATATCGAAGTCCCCCGAAAGCGTTGAGTCTCCTGCGACCTCTACGCGGACTCGGTCGCCGGGACCCAGGCGGAGCAGGTTGCGCTCGGGCACCTGGGCGAGCAGCGCCGACGTCGGCATCAGCACGAGTAGCCCCACGGGCAGCCAGGGGACCGTGGGGAGCGTCCGGACGCGCATTAGACGCAAGAGGGCGGCGAAAATCGGCGGGAGACGCATGAGAAATCCGGGATCGGCGTGCCGGGAGGGGCCCCGGTCATTCGGGTCGATACGGGCAGCTTAAAGATCCGTTTGTTGAGCCGTCAAGCAATTCCGCGGGACGGCCGCTCGCGGAAGGCGCACGGCCGCCTAGCGGCGCCCCCATGACGCCTCTACAATCCCCGTTCGCCAAGTCGAGCACCCCGACTCTCCCTTTCCCGCAAGGCTCGCCCGCATGGCTTCGCCCGACCTCCTACTCACGCACGGATACTTCCTGTACGAGGATCCGAAGGAGTTGGAGATCATGAAGCCGTACCCGACCCTCGGGCTCCTTTACATATCAGCGTATCTGCGGCGGGCCGGCTTCGACGTGGAGGTCTTCGACACGACCTTCGCCACGCGCGAAGAGCTCGACGACCGGCTCTCGTCGCAGTCCGACGGCGTGCTCGGCGTGTACACGAACCTCATGACACGCCGCTCCGCGGTGGACGTCATGAAACGAGCCCGGGCGCGTGGATGGACCGTCGTGGCAGGTGGACCCGAGGCAGCGAACTACCCGACGGAGTATCTGGACCACGGGGCGCACGTGGTGGTAGTCGGGGAGGGTGAGGCTACTCTGGAGGAAGCACTTCCCATCCTGGCGCGGGAGGGCACGGCGGGCCTCCGCGGGATCGCGGGCACGATCTTCCGGGACGAGAACGGCGAGCTCGTCACCAACCCGCCCCGGATGCAGATGCCGGATCTGGACGCGCTGCCCTGGCCGGACCGTGAGCAGATCGACGTCGATCGGTACGTGCAGGTGTGGAGGGAGCACCACGGCTCCGGCAGCGTGAACCTCATCACGGCGCGAGGATGCCCCTATCGATGCCGCTGGTGCTCTCACTCAGTGTTTGGGTACACCCACCGCCGGCGCAGTCCGGTCGACGTCGCCGACGAGCTCGAGTGGATCCTGGAGCGGTATAAGCCGGATCAAGTCTGGTACGCCGACGACGTCTTCACCATCCACCACGGCTGGCTCTTCGAGTACGCCGAGGAGCTGCGGCGCCGGGGCATCCGAATTCCCTTCGAGACGATCTCCCGAGCAGACCGGCTGCGCGGCAGCGCAACCCGCGGCAAGCGGTCCGACGAGGTCATCGAGCTGCTCGCGGAAATGGGGTGCTGGCGTATCTGGATCGGCTCCGAGAGTGGTAGCCAGCGCATCCTAGACGCGATGGAGCGTGGAGTGAAGGTCGAAGAGGTGCGGTGGGCAACCCGCGTCGCACAGGAGCACGGCATCCAGGTCGGCATGTTCCTGATGTGGGGGTACGAGGGAGAGACCGTCGAAGACATCGCCGCCACGGTCGAACACGTGAAACAGACGAACCCCGACACCTTCCTCACAACGGTGTCATACCCCATCAAGGGCACGCCGTACTTCGACGAGGTCGCGGATCGACTCGAGCTCAGCGGGTCGTGGGCGGAGACCACTGACCGCGACTACCGCATTCGGGGTCGATACCCGAGCAGCTACTACACCCACGCGGATCGCTGGCTG
>JADFSR010000069.1 GCA_022560615.1 Gemmatimonadota bacterium | reverse complement strand
ACCCGCGACTCCCATCACGCCCGAGTAGGTGGCGGTGACGAAACCGGCGCTCGGGTTCTCGTCGGAAGTGGTGGTCACCGGCCACGGGTAGAGGCCGGTGGGCAAGAGTTGCGCCGGCGACCCTTCGGCGAAGATGTCGGTCGCGGAGACGAGGTCCCAAGTCGTGAACGTGCGAGCCGGTTGGGGGGCCGTGGTCCCATGTAGGCTCATCGCGGTGACGAGCTCCACGAAGAGCTGCTCGAGGGTCTGACCCGTCTGGGCGGTCAGCCCTGCTGTACCGGGCGTCGCGGAGGGAGCCAAGAGCGCCGTGAAGAAGGCACCGGCCTGACCGCTTCCTGCGTTGCCATAGGCATCCGCCAGGAAGCGTTGCAGGTGCCAACTTCCGTGATAGAACGAGTGCTGAAAGTGTGCCCCCGTCGGGTTCGTCGTGAAGCTGTTCGGGTGGTTGGACAGTTGGATGATGATGCCGGAGATCCGGTCGATAACGCCCCAGAGCTCTTTGGGAATGCTGGGAATGCTGTTGCCGTTGGCGAACACAGCGCTGAGGATGTCCGCGCCCGTGACGGCCGCCGTGATCGCCGGGCCGCCGGTCGCGGCCCACGCGGTCCGCGCCGCCATCTCTTCGGAGATGTCGGCGGCCCCCTCTTCGAGCCAAGTCGGATCGCTCCCCAGTCCGCCCAACACGCGATTGCGGAACGAGATGATGTGCTTGGCCTCGTGCGCGAGCACACCGAGCGGCGCCCAATTGGGGGTGGCGTTGGCCATCCGGTTGAAGAACGATGTCTGGAAGTAGGCGATCTCGGCCTGATTGCCGTTTGCGCACGCTGTGGCGTCCTGGAGATCGCCCGAAAAAGTCTCTGCCACACCACCCAAGCTGAGCGAGGTCGTCGTAGTGACCAGGATGCGTCCGTTCCCGTCGACGTCCGGAATCGGGCCCCAATACTCGGCGATCATGTCCCTCACGTACGACGAGTAGTAGTCGAGCATGACGGTCGCAGACGCGACGTCGATCGCCAGGCTGGCATCGTCTTGATAGATCGCGAGGTCGTCGTTGAAGGCGACGAGCGAGTGCTGCGTCTTTGTCCCCGAACAGGTGCCGGTCGTGTTGAGCTGCCGCGTCGCGGGCGGGTCCGTACGCTGCTCCGGTGCCAGCATCGGCCTACTCCGGAGCAATGTCTCCTTCGAGAAGCCCATGTCGCGCTCGCGCTGTCGCAGAAGCGCATGCGCCCTCCGAGTCTGCTGCCGCCGCTCGAAGTTCTCGACAAAGACGGTGCCGTCGATCTTGGGAAGGAGCTGCGAAGGAGCCGTTGCCGGAGTGCTGGTCGGGGCCACCGCGTTGGAAAACGAGCCGATGGCGGTGGCTGTCACCGTCGCCGTCGTGATGTTGCTCGAGTTCTCGCTCTCGGAGGGGCGGATCACCGCTACACGGTAGCGGTCTCCCGAAACGCCCGACGGAAGCAGGATGCAATCGGTCGCCTCGTACGTCGCGCTTCTGCCGGGATCCATCTGGACCGTCTGACGATTGCTGCACTCGAAGATCTCGACGGTGAGGTCCTGGGAGCCCGAGACGCCGCTGACCGTTGCTGTGATTACCGCGGTGCCCTCACCGACGCCCGTGGCCAGTCCGTTGCTGCTCACCGTCGCCACGGACGCGTTCGCGCTCGACCACGTCACCGTGGCGTTCGTGACGTTGCTGCCGTTCGAGTCCCGGATCGCGGCCGTGAACTGCTGCGTCGCTCCGACCGCGATCGTCGAGCTCGCCGGCGAAACCACAACCGAAACGATCGTCGCCCCGCCGCCGCCGTTACCGGGGTCGATCGGGCCCTCGCAGCCACCACAGGCGGCAAGGAGCGCTAGTGCAAAAACGACGCGCGGACGACGAGTGCTCACGGGGGCGCCGGTAGCCGGTTAAATCGACGCATCTCGAGGCTCTCCGGACGAACAGATCCCATGTCGGATTCTAATCAGGTCGGGGGTTCTACGTCGAGGAGTTCGGGCAGCAGCTCACCAGCTGGCCCGAGCAGGCTGACCTCGGCCTCCCTGCTGAGTGGCGTGCGTTCGAGGTCCACCACGATGAGCAGGCCGCCCTCTTGCAGGGTCGCGAGTGGCACCGACGCCGCCGGTTGGACCAGCGCGCTCGTTCCGACCACCAGGCACAGATCCGCGTCCTGGGCCACCTGGAACGCGCGCGACAGGATCTCGGGTTCCAGAGCCTCTCCGAACCATACGACGTCCGGGCGGAGCATGCCGTCACACGCCGCGCAGCGCGGGAGCGAATCGTGGCTGCCGGTGTCGACCGAGGTCGTGCCCGGCGTGCGTGCACCGCACGCCGAGCACTTGTCGCGATCGATCGCGCCGTGGACCTCGACGGGGAGTGCAGGGGAGGGGTCGGCGCTGCCAGCCGCCTCGTGAGCGGCCCTCGTGTGTAGGCCGTCCACGTTCTGAGTCACGATCGTCGTGGGCGTGTCCCCGAGCGCCAAGCGGGCGAGTGCCAAGTGGCCGCGGTTCGGGGCACAGTCCGCGATGAGCCCCCTCCGCCAGGAATACCATTCCCACACGGTCTGTGGATCGCGCGCGAAAGCTTCGGGTGTGGCGAGTTCTTCGCTTCGATGGGACTTCCACAGGCCTCCGGCGCCCCGAAACGTGGGGACTCCCGACTCCGCCGAAATGCCGGCTCCGGTCAGTACCACAATACGACCGGCTTCACCAACGAGCCGCCGTGCCCGGGCCATCTCCTCGGTCATCGCAGAGCTCGGAGATGACTCATGCGCATCAGCTCCGGAATGCCGACCAGGCCAGCACAGCCCACGCGGCGAGCAATGCTACACCTCCGAGAGGGGTCACCGCACCAAGCCACCGTTGCCCGGTCAGCACGAGCGCGTACAAGCTGCCGGAGAAAACCACGATGCCGATGACGAAGAGCCAACCTGCGACCTGGACGAGGGGGGCCTCCCACCGGGCGTATGCCCAGGCCACGGCGAGCAGCGCGAGCGCATGATACATCTGATAGCGAGCGCCCGTCTCGAACGTCGCGAGATCTTCCGGGCTCAACGTATTCCGAAGTCCGTGGGCACCGAACGCACCAAGCGCGACGGAGAGGCCGGCCAGAAGCGCACCGAGCCCGAAGAAGAGGCGATCGGGCGTCACAGGTCAGTAGGCCAGTGCATACGCCTCGCGGCGCGGGTCGGCGGCTGCGGTCAGCGTGCCGGTCTCTGGGTCGTAGAAGATCATTTGGGCGCCCCCGAACGTGGCGGTCCACCCCTCGACCGGACGAACACGGTGCCCGAGCGCTGTCAGGCTTGCACGGACGTCCAAACCGACGCGGTCCTCGATCGACACGGACAGCCCGCCGTTCGAACGGAAACGAGGCGCCTCGATCGCCTGCTGAGGCGTCATGCCGAAGAGCACCATGTTGTGCACGATCTGGAGCAGGGTCTGCGTCTGGCTGTCGCCCCCCGGCGTACCCATCGTGAAAGCGAAGTCGTCTCCTCGCAGTGCCATCATCGGCGTGAGCGTGTGATACGGCCGCTTCCGGGGCGCGACCTGGTTCGGGTGGCCGTCTTCGAGCGTGTACAGCGCACCGCGGTTGTGCAGCAGCACCCCAGTCTCGATCTCTAGAAGCCCCGACCCGAAACCAGCGAAGTTGCTCTGAATCCAGCTCACCGCGTTCCCGTTCTCATCGATCGCGGTCAGGTACACCGTGTCACCGGAGTCGTCTGGGGTCTGGTCGTCCGTTTCCTCCATGCTGTCGCCGAATCCCGCCTCCACGTCGTCGGCAGCGTGTCCGGGATCCACGAGCGCCGCGCGTCGACGCAGGTAGTCGCGGTCCATCATCCGCTCGACGGGCACGTGCGCGCTCTCCGGGTCGGCGACCCAGCGGTCGCGGTCCGCGAACGCGAGCTTCTTCAGCTCGATCATCGTGTGCAGATACGCCGCCGTGTTGTGCCCGAGCGACTCGATGGGGTGCGCCTTCGCCATCTCCATGTAGGTCAGCTGTGCTACGCCCTGCGTGTTCGGAGGCATGACGACAAAGGTGTAACCGAGGTAGTCGTTCCTCAGCGGAGTGACCCACGTCGACGTGTGCGCCGCGAAGTCCGAGGCGCGTAGATGGCCGCCCTCGGCCTCGATGAAGGCGGAGAGCTGCTTGGCGACCGGGCCTCGATAGAAAGCGTCTTTTCCTCCTCGTGCGATCCGCGCCAGCGTAGCACCCAGCGCTTCGTTCTTGAGCAGCGAGCCCACAGGCGGAGCCGACCCACCGGGCAGGTAGAGCGCCCGGCCCGGCTCGTTCAGCGCGCCGCCTTGGGACTCGAAGTCCATGGCCAGACGTGTCGATACCGGAAAGCCCTCGCTCGCGTAGCGAATCGCTGGTTCCAACAGCTGCGCGAACGGCTTGCTGCCGAAGCGCTCGTGCGCGTCGACCCACGCAGCGACTGCCCCCGGCACGCTCACCGCCCGGGCCCCCGTCTGTGGGATCTCGTCGAGACCCTGAGAGCGGAAGAAGTCTGGCGTCGCGAGTGCCCCGGATCGGCCGCTACCGTTCAGCGCGCTGATTTCACCCGTTCCACCGTCGTAGAAGATCGCGAATGCGTCACCACCCACGCCGTTCATGTGTGGTCGCACGACCGCGAGCACGCCTGCCATCGCGATGATCGCGTCCGTAGCCGTTCCCCCGTTCTGCAGGACCTGAAGCCCCGCCTGCGCCGCGAGTGGGTGGTCCGCCGACACGGCACCCCGGGTGCCTCGCACATCGGGCCGGTTCTGGGGAGCATACGTCGTCTGCCCCTCCATCTCCTGCTCCGCAGGTGGCGTCTCGGGCCCGGCGCAGACCGTGAGGGTGAGCGCCGCAAGCGCGGCCAGAATCGGGCGGGAGGCTAGCTGCTTCATGTCGGATCCGGGGGTTCGTGACGCGTGCGTCGGTGCACGTTGGGGGGGGCGTCACGACCGCGCCAGGGGCGGTTGGTGGTGGTGGGCCGCCTCGGTTATCATGGGGCCCCTTTCGTCCTCTGTTCAGCCCCTGCTCGTCCCCTGTCCGTGGAGCCAGAGTCCATCGTGCACGTCGTCGTATCCAAGGTCGAGGGCCGTCCCCAGGCGGTCTCGCCGACACGGATTGCGATCGTCGTTGCGCTCGCGCACGGCCTGAACGACGGATACGCCTCGTTCATCCCCCCGCTCCTGCCGCGCATCATGGACAACATGGGGCTGTCGATCGCGTCGGCGGCAACTCTGGCGGTGACGTTCTCCATTGCGTCAGCACTTCCGCAGCCTCTCTTCGGGTACTTGGCCGATCGCCATGGACGCCGCGTCTTTGCGGTCGCCGGGCCGCTCGTCTCGGGGATCTTCATCGCGTCCATCGGCTTCGCGTCGGGTTTCTGGGTGCTCGCGATTCTGCTGATGCTTGGCGGACTCGGAAGCGCGGCGTTCCACCCTCCGGGCGCTTCGTACGCGGTGCGGGTGGGAGAGGGAAGGGGAGGAGGAGCTCGCTACTCGGTGTTCGCGTTCGGCGGCTCCCTCGGTTTCGCGGCGGGGCCCCTGATCGCGGTCGGTCTCGTGCAGTGGCGCGGCATGGAGGGTCTGTGGATCGCGATGCTGCCGGCGTTGATTCTGACGCCGTTCTTCTTCCGTACGCTGCCGAGTGGTCGCGCGGAGACGAAGGCAGCGGAGGCGCCGCCTGCGCCCCTGGAGGTGCTGCACCACCTCGTCGGCCCACTCGGGCTCATCTTCGGCATCAGCGCAACGATGGCGTTCGTGCAACGCACGTTTCTCACCATGACGCCGATCATCGTGGCGGAGTTCGGTGGATCCGAGACTCTGGGTGCGGTTGTGCTCACCATCTACCTCGGCGCGCAGGTGCTCGGCACGGTGACCGGGGGGGTTCTAGCCGACAGGGTCGATCGGAGGCTCCTGCTGGCACATCTCTGTGCCTGGGCGTTACCGGCTCACCTCGCGGCGGTCTGGCTCGGGCCGCAGGGCGGACTCGGGCTCGTCTTCGCCGCGGTCGCTGGCTTCCTCGGCATGGCCACGTTGCCTCCGATCGTCGTGATGGCGCAGGAGATGCTCCCTCGAGGTGCCGCTGTGAGCTCGGGCGTCGTCATGGGACTCGCATGGGCCACCGGCTCGGTCGGCGTTCTGGGTACGGGTCTACTCGCGGACGCGATCGGACCGCAGCCGGCGACGCTGCTTTCGATGCCGCTCATCCTCGTCGCAGTAGGGCTCGCGTTGCACCCGGCGTTGAAGAACGTACCCTCCGGCGGCGCTGCGGAGGCTTGACGATGCCGTTTCACCTCGTTCCGGCGCGGGACCGCAAGCTGTTCCGGCTCGTGAAACGCGCGGAGGTGGTGCGACTCGTAAAGGGGCGGCCGCTTTACGCGGCCGGAAGTTCCGCCAAGAACGTGTTCCTCGTTCAGTCCGGATTCATGCGGCTCGTGCTGCCGGGGATGGAGAAGGGGAGGAGCGAGCGAACGGTGTCGGTGGCGCTCCCTTGGGAGCTCTTTGGCGATGAAGCGTTCACCGAGGGCCACCGAAGGTACGGGGCGATCGCGGGATCGACGTGCAGCGTGGTCGCTCTGCCGACGACAAGCGTTCTGACTGGCCTAAAGACGGCGAAGAAGAGTCTGGACGCCTACCTCGAGGGTGTCGAGCGAGAGTTGCATCGCCTGCGCCATGCGCAGGGCGGTTCACGGGGCCCCACCGCCGCACAGCGCCTCGCGGAAGTGCTTCTGGATCTCAGCGCGCGGTGCGGTGACCCGGCCGGGCGCGGAGTGCATCTTTCGGTCAAACTGACCCACCAGGTGCTCGCCGACCTGGCAGGGGCTCATCGGGCCACCGTGACGACGCTGCTCAACGACTGGCTCTACGACGGTGTGGTTGCGATGGCCGACGGCTTCCTCGTGCTTCGGCGTCCGCGCGACCTCTGGATCTTGGCTGGGTATCACCCCTCCGAGACCGATTCAGACGGCTGACCCGAGGGGCTCGGGCCCGGCGTTTTCAGGGGGCCTGTCGAGGCTGCGAAGCACTGACCGGCGCGTTGACCGAAATCTCCGCCCCGTCTAGCTTTTGGCGCTTCCCGAGAAGAAGGTCCTTTCATGTCGCAGCGTCATCCCGGTGCCCGCCGGACCCACCAAGAGCACAGCAACGACCCCGACGACATCTTCCTCGCGAAGGTGCTGCACGTGGGCAAATGGACCAGCGCCAACCAGCAGCTCCTGACGGTTCTGGGCGTGGTCGCCGTCATCGGGATTGCCGGAATATGGTACTACCGGAACTATCAGGAGGACTTGGTTCAGCAGGCGGCGCAGCAGCTCGAGGCCGTGCATCAGTCGATCGCGATCCAGGACCGCGAGGGCGCCAAGAACGAGCTTGTCACGTTCCTCGAGCGCTTCGGTGGCACCGCCTACGAGGGCGAAGCACGGCTGCTGCTAGGCGATTTGTACTTGCAGTCCGACGATCCGGAGCAGGCCCAGGTCGTGCTGGAGCCGCTCGGCGCCTCGCCGCGAGACCCGATCGAGTTCCAGGGAGCCGCGCTGCTCGGTGCCGCCTACGAGCAGGACAACCTCTGGAGTGAGGCCGAAGCGATCTATTTGAGGATCGCGGATCGCTCGGAGCTCGACTTCCAGGTGCGCGACGCGTTGGCGAGTGCCGCTCGGATTCGGGCCGACCAGGGCGATGCCTCCGGCGCCATCGAGCTCTACGAGCGCGTATTGAGCAACATGGAGGAGAGCGCAGCCGAGCGCGGACAGTTCGAGATGCGGATCCAGGAGCTCAAGACGGCGGCGACCACCTGACCGATCGGGCTAGTGGCGAACGACTGGGGAGGATTCCCGTTCGGATTGGGCTGGGGCGTCTCGCCTCGAGGGAGAGGACCTCGCTGAAGGCGAACCTCACGGCGTGATTGGCTGCAACCTCGGCCGTGATAGAGTCTCGCCCTCAGCATAGGGGCTGCGGACGTCCAGCCGGCGACCCCGGGGACATGTGTGATGCGGATGCGTGAGATGCGACCCACAAAGACTCTGATCTGGTCACTCGGCCTCGTCGTTGTCGCGCTCCTAGCGGCAGGATGTGGCCCGGCCGATTCCGGGCCGGCACCGGATGGGAGCCCAGCGTCCTCGGATGCCGGTCCAAAAGCGGTCGTGCTCTTCGAAGGGGCACGGCTGATCATCGGGGATGGGGACCTGATCGAGCGCGGCGATCTCCTCGTAGAAGGCGACCGGATCGTTGCGGTTGGGCCTACCGGGGAGGTCGTCGTGCCATCCGGAGCCAGCCGGACCGACGTGAGGGGAAAGACGATCATTCCGGCCTTGATCGACGCGCACGCGCACCTGGGATACGAAGGGTACGCGAGCTGGGGAGCCGAGAACTACACGCGCGACAACGTGATCGATCATCTCGAGCGCTACGCCTACTACGGGTTCGGCGCCGTCTTTTCGGCCGGCAGCGACCCTGAAGACCTCGCGCTCGAAGTCCAAAGGGCGCAACAGGCGAGCGACGCAGAAGGCGCACGGCTGGTCTTCGCCGCCGGCATGGCGCCGCCAGGGCAGGGGCCCAACAACCAGTTCCTGACGCAGGCTATCGCCATCGCCGACGAGACCGGGATGACCGTTCTGAGGGGGGTCGCGTCGGCCGAAGAGGCTCGGCGGGCGGTCCGTGATGTCTCCGCCAAAGGCATCCCCTTCATCAAGATCTGGGTCGACGATCGTGGGGGAAGCCAGGAGAAGCTGAGCCGGGAGGTCTATCACGCGATCCTCGATGAGGCCCAGGTGTACGGCATCGAAGTCTTCGTGCATCAGCAGAACGCGCAGGACATGCCGGATCTGCTCGAGGCGGGCGTGGCGGGATTCCTTCACGGGCGCATCGGCGCGGCGATGGGCGCGAACCTGGCCACGCAGATCCACGACTCGGGAGCCTTTCTGGTACCGAATCTCGGGCTGGGTGAGCTCCGGCGCGAGCGCGTGGCGGACGACCCGTTCCTGCAGGACGCGACGCATCCCGGGGTGTGGGCGCGCCTCGGCGAAGCTTACGACTCGCGCCAGCCGGCGGGCGCCAATGCGCAGGCGCCTTCGGCGACTGCGGCTGAGCGCGAACGGATATTGAGGGAGGCTTTTTCTCGGCTTCTGGACGCGAATGTGGACATCGTGCTCGGGACCGATGCCGGGGCTCTACCGGGCCACTTCTTCGGCTACACGGGTCACCGGGAGCTGGAAATCTTCGTTCGTCTGGGCATGACCCCGATGCAGGCGATCGCGGCGGGCACCAGCCGACCCGCGCAACGACTCGGGCTGAGCGAGATGGGCACGCTCACCGTCGGAAAAAGCGCCGACTTCGTCATCCTCGACGAAAACCCGCTCGAAGACATTCGGAACACGCGTACCATCTACCAGGTCTATCTTCGAGGTCGGATGGTCGACCGAGAGGCGCTACGAACCCGATGGACGGGCGAGAATTGACTCGGGCTGGGGCTTCGAGAAGCAGAGCAGGGCGGGCGGAATCCGCTAATGCTGAGTGTCAGGTAATCTTACCTCGCCGACCGTGACCTCGCCGCTCAACGATCTGAGAAACGCCAGCAGTTCGCTCCGCTCACTCGCGTCGAGGTTCAGCGGACGGATATCGGGGTCTTGATAGGGATTGGAGTTTCCGCCGTCGTCGTAGAACTCGAGGACCTCTTCTAGGGTGGCGATGCTACCGTCGTGCATGTAAGGCGAGGTACGCGCGACGTTCCGGAGCGAGGGGGTCTTGAACGCCCCGAGAGCGTCGGGCGTACGGGTCACGGCGGCCCGGCCGGAATCGGCCAGCATGCCGTCGCGCCATGCTACGCCGGTGTTGTGAAAGGATTGATCGTTGAGCGTGGGGCCGGCGTGACAGAGCGAACATCGCGCTCGTCCTACGAAGAGTCGGAATCCGTCTCGGGCCTCGGTCGACAACGCGGTGCTGTCGCCGGCGAAGAAACGATCGAACGGTGAATCACCCGAGCGGAGCGTTCGCACGTAACTGGCGATGGCTCGGGCGAGGTTGGGCTCGGAGATCTCGCCGTCAGGAAACGCGGCTGCAAACCTCTCCGGGTACTCGGGGTGTCCTCCCAGACGCTGCAACACGGAGTCCAGGGACATGTCCATTTCGTTGGGAGCCTGAATGGGGAGAAGCGCCTGGTCCTCGAGGGTGGCGGCGCGTCCGTCCCAGAAGAAGGAATCGCCGTATGCGGCGTTTACGATGCTCGGCGCATTTCGTGTGCCCCGACGATCGTACACGCCGGCTGAGACGGCCACGGTGTCGCTGAACACGTGTTGCGGTTTATGGCACGACGAGCAACTCACCTTCTCGTCGGCGGACAGCAGGGGGTCGAAAAAGAGTCGTTCACCCAATGCGACTTTGGCGGGGGTGAGGGGATTGTCGGCGGGAACCGGCAGGTAGAGATCGAGCCCTTCGAGCCTAGGCATCTCGAACGCAACACTGCCGCCGCCACCACCGCCGCCGGTGACGTGCGTCGAGCACGCCACAAGCAGCAGCGGTGCCAACCACGGGGCGGGAGCGAGCCGATTCGTCACCGGCTTTGAGACGTCCCCGACAACGCGTCGCCAACTCCGAAACCGGTCATCATCCAGATCTCGCCTATGGGTTTTCCGAGAAGCAGCGTGATCATCCGGCCGTCCGGATGTATTTCGAGCTGCCTCACCGTGCAATCGTCCCCATCGCATGGGAAGTCCACGATATCCGTCACTGGCCCGCCGTCGATGGAGATTCGCGATAGGACGTGCGGCTCACCCCG
>JADFSR010000068.1 GCA_022560615.1 Gemmatimonadota bacterium | reverse complement strand
CATCGATGTACGCGATCGGCCCCAGCAATTCGCGTCCCCGGCCCTGCCATAGCTGGGGCCGCACCGCGTTGATGCACTCCATCAACGTGATCACGTCTTCCTCGGTGAAGCGTCGGCAAAAGTCACCAGCCGTGGTCGGGTCCGGGATCAGGTCGGCGCCCAGTGCGTTCATATATGCCGTGTCATGGCGTAGGCGCTCGATGTCCTCCAGCCGCGTGCCGCCGCACAGCACGTTGTACGCCATATTCAGCACGTGATCCGACTCGTGGTACGGCAGGTGCACCTTCAGCAGCTCGAGGTCGGCATCGATCTGATCGGGCAGACCCAACTTGGTAACCAGGCGATGCACCGCTCCGATCCCTCCGTAGCTCATCGCATCCGTGTTGGCACCAACCTCGTAGTGTACCGGACCCGAGTTGAACATCGGTTGTGCCTGAGCTTCCCAATGCCCTGCCTGCGCATGTCGGATAGCTACCTTGCGCTTGCGACGGGCACTGTTCTTTCGGCTCTGCTTGAACGATATTCTCTTCACCGGAAAGGCCTCTTGCGTTGGAGTAGTGATTCGTGCCGAATCTTGCTAACTCCAATAAAGATAAGCCTTTCCGGTTTCTTATTCAGGTAGGCTGCACAACATCACGCTTGCTTTGGGGCTAGCTATCACTTGTTCTGCTCTTGCAGTATGATGTATGATATGATCTTATCATGTCCTTGGAGCGGAGCAGCTCATGGCCTATGATCGGGTGACTATCACGCTGCCCCACTCCTTGGTGGAGGATATGGACCGCCGCGGGCGGAATCGCAGCAAGTTCATTCGGCAAGCCATCCGCCACGAGCTCGACCGCCAGCGCCGCGAGGCGCTACAGCGATCACTGCGTAGTCCTCACTCGGAGGGCCGAGAGACGGCGGAGCTGGGACTGGAGGATTGGGCCACGACGCTCCCAGAGGCCGATGGATTGTTGCTCGACCCCGACCTGGGCACTGGGGTTGAGTGGCGGCCTGAAGTCGGCTGGGTTGAAGTAGAGGAGTGAGGTTCGAGCGGGGCACGATCGTTCTGATCACCTTGGATCCGACGCACGGACATGAGCAGCGTGGGACCCGCCCGTGCGTGCTCGTAAGCGACCCCGAGGTTTCCGCTGACCAGCGCTTCCCCATGTTGTGCGTAATACCCGTCACGACCTCGCGGGGGGAAGGAGCGTTTTATCCGCATCTCCTAGCGGGTCCCAGCGGCCTACGCAAGGAATCGTGGGCTCTCGTGGATCAGATCCGGTCCGTGGACAAGCGTCGGGTCCGGAAGGTCTACGGGCAGGTCGAGCCCGCGGAGCTCGATGCTATTGACGAGGGTCTCCGTCTCTTCCTGGGGATCTAGATCTTAGATCTGGCGGCGACCGACAGAGCGGTTCCCGAACACACGGCGCTAGTCCGCGCTAGAACTCCATCGCGGGCCGGCGCAGATGCCAGTCGGTCTCGGACTGAAACGCCTGCGCGACGTTCAGGATCTTATCGTCGGCGAAGAGGTCTCCCACGATCGTCGTCGTGAGCGGCATCGTCGTCGGGCTGTCCGCATCGGGATTCCGAACACCGAAGTCATACGGCACGATCACGGCCGGATGGCCGGTATCGTTCGTGAGACCGACCGCCCCGGAGCCGCTCACGAACATGTCGAAACCGTCCATCGCTTCGGCCATCTCCTTCATGAGGATGAGCCGGCGACGCTGGCCATTGATGTAGTCGAGAGCGCGTACGTCCCGTCCACGCCGGAATCGACCGCGGCGTCTGCGCTCGGCAGCTTCGAGGTCTTCGGGCAGCGGCTCGGGCTCCACGCCATCGGGGGCGATGTGATAGTCGAACGCCGCCGCTGACTCGGCGCTGAGCTGATCCGTTCTGCCGCTCGGTAGCTCGCTCATCTCTCTGAGGTTGGCGCCGAGGTCGGACAGTTTCTCGAGGAACGACTCCGGCGCGTCCTCGTCGAAGCCGATGCGCACTGTGCTCAGGTCCACCCTCCGGTCGTACACGAAAGGCGCCGTGATCGTCGCCGGGTCCTTCTCGCTCGCGCCGTGGATCGCGTTGAAGACCAGAGCGCAATCCTCGATGGAACGGCACATCGGCCCCGTCTTGTCCATGCTCCACGAGAGCACCATGGCGCCGTAACGCGTGACCCTACCGAAGGTCGGCCGCAGCGCGCTCAAGCCGTTCCTCCGTGCGGGTGAAACGATCGAGCCACGCGTCTCAGTACCGATGCCGAACGCGACGCACGCGGCGGCGGTCGCCGAGCCTGGACCGGCCGAGGACCCGCTCGAGCCTTCCTCGATGTTCCAGGGGTTCTTGGTGCGACCGCGGTACCAGCGATCGCCCTGCGCGAACTCACCCGTGGCGAGCTTGGCGATCAGCACTGCGCCGGCATCGCGCAGGCGCACCACGAGATCGGCGTCTTCCTCGATGACCTGGTCCTGGAACTCCGCCGAGCCCCACGTCGTGCGCGCACCCGTGACGGAGAACAGATCCTTCACGCCGTACGGAATGCCGTGCAGCGGTCCACGCCAGTTGCCCCGACGAAGATCCGCATCGGCCTGCTGCGCTTCCTCGCGTGCACGATCTTCCAGGATCGAGACCGCGCACAGGAGAACCGGGTCGTAGCGCTTGATGCGCTCGAGATAGATCTCGGTGAGATCGACCGAGGAGATGTGACCATCCCGCACGAGTGCGGACAAGCGATGCACGGGCAGGAACGCTACGTCCTCCTCGTTGGTCGGGACCGGACCGGGCCACGCCGGAATGTCGATCGGCGTGCGCTCGAACATCGCGGGACCGTGCTCCCGCCACAGCTTCTCCATGAGCGAGCCCGTCCCACCCGGGTACGCCTGGAACACGACGGCGGGGTGTTCGCCCTGGCCCAGCGGCACGGGAGGGGGATCCTGCTGTTGCTGTTGCAGGATCGCCGCAGCGAGCGCGGGCTCGGATGCCGCGAGAGATACCGGGTCGATCGCGCCGGCCGCGGCTGCCGCGGCTGCCACTCTCAGGAAGTCGCGGCGCTCGATGTCGACGCCGGTGCTTTTCGTCCTCATGTGCCTGCTCCTCCGTCCTGTGAGATCGGCCGCGTTCGCACGGTCGGATACTCAATCCCCAACTGCTCCAGGTATGAATCGAAGCTATGTCGACGATCTCCTGGACCATCTTCGCGTCGGCCTCGACCATCTCGAGCGCCTCCGCCCTGAGTGACTCGAGGCACGGATCCGACTGTGGCGAGAGCGCCGGGACCGTGGCCCCGGGGAGGGCAGCATGCGTCCGATGTTCAGCGCTGGCAAGCCGGCTAGATCGCCGGAGCCTCGAACCCCCGAGCTCTCTCTCCAGGTGCGCCGCGACCGCAAGCGCCACATGCCCCTGAGCCGGTGCCGTCACGACCTGGATCCCGATCGGCAGCCCCTCCGGTGAGGTGCCCGCCCGGGACCACCACGCCCGGCCATCCCGTCACGTTGTACGAGAGCGTGTAGCTGCAGTCCGGGAAGCTCGTGGGGTACTCATGATCCCCCCCTGGGAACGAATGCGACGATGCGGAGCGGACCCCCGCTGCCGCCCTCGATCTTCATGGGGAGTGCGACGACGAAGCTTCCCGTCTCAGGCAGCGCTTCCAGGTTCGCGACGTTCTCGAAGCCGGCGATGTTCTCGGCGTACAGGATCACGTGCGTCTGGAAGTCAGAAGACTGGCCGTAGTCGATGCTCGGCGTGTCGATTCCGACCGCGACGATCCCCCGATTGGCAACCAACCAGCTGGCCGCCTCCCCACCAATGCCTGGAAAGTGCAACTCCGGTACCGCTTCGGGACCGACGATGTCGGTCCCGAGGTACGCGGTCCGGTCGGTCCAACGAGCGCTCCAGCCTGTGCGCACGAGCAGTATGCCTCCGTCTGGCAACATTCCGTGCTCGTCCTCCCACGCGGTCAGATCATCGACCGTGAGCAGGTAGTCCGGCGTCGCGCGCTCCGACACGTCCACGACCGCAGCCGGCCCGATCAACCCGGTCAGCGGAATCTGGTCCGTGGTGAGCCGTCCCTCCGCAAAGTGGATCGGCGCGTCGAGATGCGTGCCCCCGTGCTCCACGGATGAGAACGCATACGAGGCATAGAACCAGCCACCCTCTACGACACCGTACGACTGCTCCTCGAGCTGGAACCCGGCGGTATCGGTCGGCCAATAGATCGTCGACTCGGAAAACGAGTGCGTGAGGTCGACCCAGTGGCCGCCGGTGCCATCGAAGACCGGAGAAAAGTCGGAGGAGCCCGGTGCGGCGTCACACGCGGAAAGCCCAAACAGAGCGAGGACCAGGAACGCCTTCATCTACCCGCCACCTCCATCAAGTCTTGGAGCAGCGCCGCAGCCTCGTCACCCGCCGCGCCGAAGTCCGGCTCCTGCGCGGCGAGCGGTATCGACGCGAACGTAGTGACGAGCAGTACGGCGAGGGTTCTAGGCATGTGTAGCTCCAAGCTTTCGGGATTTCAGCATTGTGGGTGGGCTGGACGGCTGAGCCAAGGCCCCTGTACCATTCTCGCTTCCCGTGCCGGAGAGATACGCATGAAGAAGACGCTCATCCTCACCGCGCTCTTCGCGTTCGCGTGTGGCGGATCCGAAGATGCTCAGACCGACGACACCGGGTCCCAAGCCAGCGCCGACGCTTCACCGAGCGGTTGGGTCGAGATCACCTACGGTGAGCGAACGCTGCACGCGTACGTCGCCCAACCCGAAGGCGAAGGCCCGCACCCGGCGATGATCGTGATTCACCAAAACCGGGGTTCCAGCGACTGGGTCGGGACCGTAGCGGATCGTGTCGCCGAGGCCGGTTATATCGCGCTCGCTCCCGACCTGCTCTCCGGGATGGCCCCCGGTGGCGGCAACACCGCCGACTTCGCGGACTCGGACGCGGCACGCACCGGCATCGGCGCTCTCGAGCAGGATCAGGTGACCGCGGACTTGAACGCTGCTGCCGACTACCTCGCTGGGCTGCCCAACAGCTCCGGTAGCGTCTCGGTCAGCGGCTTCTGTTGGGGTGGACGCCAGACATTCGCGTTCGCCGCCAACCGTCCGGACCTGGAAGCCGCGTACGTATTCTACGGTACGGGTCCGGGAGACGCTGACGCGTACGCGAACATCGGCGCAGACGTCTACGGCTTTTACGGCGGCGAAGACAACCGCGTGAACTCCACGATCGAGGCGTCCACGGAGGCACTGAGCGCGGCCGGCAAGATGTACGACCCCGTCATCTACGACGGGGCGGGCCACGGCTTCATGTCACGTGGAGAAACCGCCGAAGAAGGCGACGCAAACCGAGCAGCGATGGAAGCGGCGTGGGACCGTTGGAACGCCCTGTTGACGCAGCACCGGAGGTAGCACGGACTCACGCACCCTTTCGTCGCCATCTGCGGGACCAGCAGACCGGACAACTACACGTGGTCTCCGGGCGTTTCTGAATCGCTCGGAAGGTCTCGTTTCTTCTACTGCGGCAGAGCTTTCCGAGCTTGGGCGCTTCGTTCTGTTTCGGCCCTCATCATGGTCTTTCGGGCGGGTTCGTGCCCACGATGTGCCCAATGCCTCGGTGGATGATGACCTGGGCTTCCGCGAAATTGCAAGAGTCTCGTGGGTTTCGCGACCAGGGTCGGGAGTTATCCGTCTATGCGGCAGAACCGGAGCTTGGATATCGCCGACCGAGAGTGGTTTGAGGAGATTGGCAACATGGTCCGATTCGACGAGAATCGACTAGCTGCCATCTGTATGGCGCACGATGTCTCGAGGCTGAGAGTTTTTGGGTCCGCAGCCCGGGGAGAGGACCGGTCTAATTCCGACATCGACCTTCTTGTCGACTTTGGTCGACCGAAGGATTTCTTCGATCTGATCGAATTAGAGGAGCGCCTTGCCGAGCTGTTTGGACGGCCCGTTGACCTACTGACTGAAGCCGGACTAAGCCAGGACTAAGCCCCTATCTGCGTGAGCCCATCCTAGCGTCGGCCTCGACTCTGTTTGATGGGACGGGGTGAACTCCCGTACCTCCGGCACATGCTGGACGCGGCGGGACGTATCCAGAGCTATGTGGCGGGTGTTAGCCGGCAGCAGTTTGACGATGACCACGAAAAGCAGGACGCGGTGGTTCGTCAGCTCGAGATCCTCGGGGAGGCCCCGCGAGTCAGGTTCCGGAGAAGGTCCGACTGGACAGCCATGAGATTCCATGGTCGAAGATGGTGGGCATGCGGAACCGCCTCATCCACGCCTACATGTAGGTGGACCTAGACGTCGTATGGCTGACCGCCACCACGCGAATGGCGGATCTGAGCGACCAACTTCGCACCATTCTTGACGACCTTGGTGGATAGCAACGCGAGGGGC
The DNA here is from genome assembly GCA_022560615.1 of Gemmatimonadota bacterium. Taxonomy (NCBI): domain Bacteria; kingdom Pseudomonadati; phylum Gemmatimonadota; species Gemmatimonadota bacterium. The sequence continues at coordinate 4,387 of JADFSR010000068.1, read as the reverse complement.
TCCGGTTCCGCCGCATAACGCCGCTCTCCCGCTCGAGCCCTCAGATACGCTTCGCTGATTCAGCGGGCAGGACGTACCATGACCTACGGGCCCGGCCGCTTCGCGGACACTCCACCCTGCATACGTACGTTCGTGATGGAATCGTACGTATGTGGCGCAGGGTTCCGCGTCTTGAGTCAATTGGCCCGTTATCGGCAATCGCTTCGGAACGTGAGGACGCTGCACGAAGCGGAGTATGAAGGTAAGGAGCCAGAGTGAGAACACATCCGATCTATCCGATCTGCGTCTTCCCGCTGTTGCTTGCATGGTCCATGAGTGGCTGCGGTGCTCCCGATGCCACGGATGATCACGCACGGCGCCTTCTGGCCAACCCCGGCACAGTCTTCGGGTCCGACGAGGGGCCCGGTGTTCTCTCAAGCGTCTGGGACGTGGATGTGTCGACGGACGGGCATGTCTTCGCCTCCGAGCCTCAGTTCGCACATGTGATTGTGTTTGGACCGGACGGGAGCTACGTGCGAACGATAGGCAGGAGAGGTCTGGGTCCTGGAGAGTTCCAGGTTCCTGGGAACCTGTCCTGGACCGGTGACACGCTCGTCGTGTTCGATTTTCAGTCCGGCGGGAATCTGTTCAGCGTCGAGGGGGAGTACTACGGTCGGGTCTCGTTCAAGCTGCAGACGGCCGACAACCCATGGTTCGCAGTTCAGCCGATTTTCCTCTTGGCGGACGGAAACGTAATGGGCTTCGCCCCAGTCCCGACGTCTGCAGTCGTGCGAGGTGAGCGCACGCAGCAGGCCTGGCTGACACTCTCGCGCGAGGGCGAGCTCCTTGACACCCTGGCCCTCCAGTCACTCGCGGGCCAATACGTCAGCATCGACCTCGGCCAGCGAGAAGTGTCGCCCACGCATCCACTCGCGTCGAATCCGCTCGTGGCTGTGCCGCCGGACGGATCGTTCATGGTGATGGTGGACCGCGAGGCTCCTACGGGCGGAGAAGCGCCGAGCTTCCGTGTCCATCGCATTGCGCTGGATGGGGACACCGCCCTGTCGCAGGAACTGCCCTACTCACCCATCGAGTTGACCGATTCCGAGATTGATAGCATAGCAAGGAGCATGGCGACGGGTTACGCGGCGAGGTATGCGTTGACAGTGGATCGAGCGGCTTCCGCGCTACGTCAGCAGATACCTTGGCCGCATCACCGCCCGCCGGTGACGAACGTCTTGGCAGCTTCAGACGGGAGTGTGTGGCTTCGGCGGGAGACCGCAATAGGCGACTCGATACGCTGGGACGTGCTGGATGCCCGATTGCGGCATGTCGGCTTTGTCTATCTGCCCAGCGACCTGGATGTGAAGGTCATTTCAGAGGCTGGCTTTGAGAGTGCCCTTCCCGGTTGGCATGTGTATGGGGTCGTGTTGGATGCTTTCGACGTGCCATCGCTCATGCAGTATCAGGTCTCTTCAGAGGTGCGGTGAGAAGTGTGGCTAGACGCCACTTCAGATAATTACCCGTTATAGGACATATGCCTTTGGATCGGGAATGGTGAAAGGTACCAGGCGGGTTTGGCCGAAGCTGGCTGTCCAACGGTCGTAGCCGGAGGTGTTCACGGCTGCGTGGAGCATTCTCCTCGCTCCGATGCGTCCTCATCACTGGATCTTCCCGTACTCGAGTTCGTCCAGGTCGCGGCAATTACCGGTTCCGGCGCTGAAGTGAAGGACCATCCGCGCTTGGATCGATTCGGGCGGCTATGAAGGATAGTCGGTCTAACCGCCCTGTCGACGCGGGAAGCGCGGTAAGTCGTGTTGTGGCATGGGACACGGAGACAGGGGGGCGGGGTGGGGCTGATCACCCGTCGCCGAGCCAGGCGTGGGCGGTGCTCGGATGATGGAACGGGACGTGGGGCTGTTCGGGGACGGGCGGAAGGAGGTGGCCGAATGGCTCAGCTTGTCCGGGCAGACAACGGGGGGCAGACCCTCAGTCGTCGAACACGTCCGGCACCGACTGGTCGAACACGAATTCTGGTACGGGGTCGGCCTCGGTGAGATCGACTGCCGGAGTCTGATCGAGGAGGAAGTCGCGGACTACGCTTCGCCCGTTGCCCCGGGCCGCGCGCGGGCGAGATGGGCGGGGGGCTGTGGGGCAGCTCGAGGTGCACGAGGATCGCGGTCACGACGGGCGGGTCGGTGATGAAGGCGAGGATCCTCATGGGGCCGGACCACGCTTCGCGACCACGCGTTGCGTGGTGCCCGCCCAGCGGGGCAGAGCAGCGGCGGCACCTCGTAGATGCGAGCGAGCAGCACGGCCCAGCGGATGCGTGCCGGGTTGGTGTGGCGAGCCGGCTCAGCATCGATGGAGGGCTGCGGCCTCGTTGGGCTCGGGGGCGGGGCGCGGGGTGTTTCGGCTTGGGGCGCGCCGATGTACGTGACGGCGGCACGGAGTTTGGCGACCCACCTTCGGCGGGTGCCCCGCGCCAGGACGCCGTGATATCGGTGGCGATGGACGCGACCAACGCTTCGCGTCGGTGCCCGGCGGGATGAGGGCACCGCGCGAAGCGTGGTCGCGAGCCGCTCGAGGAGCTGAATCGGAGAGAGCAGGAGCTTGGTGCGGCCGTCCGGCGCCGGCTTGGACAAGCGATAGATGAGCCGGGCGACCCACCTCTGGTGGGTACCCCGAGGTGAGGCAAGCGATGCCGCCGGGGGCGTAGAGCCGTTCCAGCGCGAAGGGTGGACGCGCACAGTATCGGAGCAGCCGTTCGACGCCTGCTCGGTCATAATCATTCAGCGTCTCTCGACCTATCGAGTGCATGATGATGCAGGTCCCGCAGACACTACCGGGCATCGAACACCGCTGTTATCGCCACCGAGACGCAGGGACAAGGCATTGGGGGCGTTGAATACGGATTCATTGGGCTTGTCTGCCCGGATCCCCTACGTCGGCATCCCGGTTGAGGAGTTGGAGCTGACTCGTGTATTGATAAAGACGGTTGCGCCTCCTGCCACTCACCTCGTGAGCGATGCCGAGCTCTTGGAGGCGTTTCAAAGCCGCCTGGACAGTGGGCCACGTCAGTCCCGACTCCTCACCAGCCCGGGCTGCCGAGATGAGGATGCGTCGTCGCATGAGGTCGTACACCTTCAGCGCGGACGGCGCGGCCCGACCCAGGCTCTCCACCTTAGCCCGGTCCGAGACGAAAAGGTTGGAGAGCGCCTCTGCGGTCTGGGTAGCCTCGTCCGCTACGGCCTCCACGCCGATGAGGAAGAACCTCAACCACCCTTCCCAATCACCTTGGGTACGTACTCGATGAAGCGCATCGTAGTAGTCGGACCGATGCTTCTTGAAGTACAGGCTGATGTAGAAGTAGGGATGGGCTAGCGCACCGTCCACGACGAGCATGAGACTTATCAGCAGCCGCCCAATGCGACCGTTGCCGTCGAGGAAGGGATGGATGGTCTCAAACTGGGCGTGGGCGATGCCAGCTTTGAGCAACACGGGCGTGGACCCGAACTCGTCGTGCAGATACCGCTCGAGATTGTCTAGGGCCGGCATGACCTCGTGGGGTGGCGGCGGAACGTAGATCGCGTTCCCGGGCCGGGTTCCTCCAACCCAATTCTGAGTCCGTCGAAACTCTCCTGGTGCACGGGTGCTCCCCCGGCCAGCTGACATGAGTCGGCTGTGTGCTTGTTTCAGGAGCCTGAGGGAGAGAGGTAGCGTACCGGTCTTTATCTTATCGATGGCGTAGAACAATGCATCGACGTATCGCGATACTTCCCGGACATCGTCGACCGGGGTACCCGGGGCGGATGCGTTCTCGTACTCTAGCAGATCCGAGAGCGTAGACTGCGTTCCTTCGATCTGGCTCGTTAGGACGGCCTCTTTTCGGACGTACATGTAGAGCAGCCGTTCCGGATCGAGCTGAGCCGAGGCTCCATCAAGTCTTCCGAGGGCGAAGGCGGCGGTTTCGTGGAGCCGGGCTAATTCACCCTCGAGGAGAACCGGTGGGTTGGGTGGAAGGGGCGTTGGCATGAACGCTGAGAACCCGTCAGGACCTGCTTGTTGTTGAACGAGGTTTCCAGCTCGGTCTGACATTCCTCGGGCCACTCAAGTTTGGATTAGAAAGCCTGTATCAAAACATATCCGATAAAGTTTTGATTCTGCATCGTCTTCCCAATCGTACTCTTGACGAGAGTCCGTTTTATCAAAGAATAAGGCATGTACCTTTGATAACACAACCCCTTATCAAAAGTTTCCCCCTTCCGACGTCCGCAACGCGAAGACTCCGACCATGATTCACGTCGTCGAAGGTGATCCGCGAGAGCGCGGTCAGTGGCGTCCTCGAAGCTGGGCGATGAGCACGGTCAGCGGCATCCCCGAACTTGGGCGATGAGAAAGTCCTGAG
>JADFSR010000067.1 GCA_022560615.1 Gemmatimonadota bacterium | reverse complement strand
CCATCAGGAACAGCGTGGTGCCACCGGACACGTTGCCGGATGCGGACTGAATGACCATGCCCTCTTCGACGTTCTTCTGGATGATCGTGCCCGTCATCGGGGCCGTAATGCGCACGTCCTCGAGCTGGAGCACCGCGAGGTCGAAGTTCGTCTGAGCCTTCACGAGGTTAGCCCTCGAGTTGGCGTACTCGACCCGTGCCCCTTCGTGCTCCTGAGCCGTGATGACCTCCCGCGCGAGCAGCTGATCGGAGCGCTCGAGTTGGGCTTCGCCGATGTCGAACCGCACCTGCGCCACCTCGAGGTCCGCTTCGGTCTGATCGTAGCGGTTCTGCACGTCTCGAGGGTCGATGTCCGCGAGCAGCTGTCCGGGCTGTACCTCGTCGCCGATATCGACGTGCAGCCTCAGAATCTCGCCCGACGCCTTCGACTTGACCTCGACCTCGCGGATCGGCTCCACCGTGCCGGTGGCCTCCGCGCTGATCAAGAGAGTGGCCCGCACGACTTGGACCGTCTCGACGCTCGAGGCCGCTTCGGCAGCCTCACCGCTCTCGCAAGCGCTAGCCGTGACGAAGAGGAGGCCGAGAACAGCGCACCGTCCGATCAACTTCGTCATACCGTCGCCCCCGCCCGTTCTTTGAGGAAGTCCTGCTCGATGAGACCGTCCTTCAGGTGGATCTGCCGCTTCGAGTACTCGGCGATGTCGTGCTCGTGCGTCACCAAGACGATCGTCTGTCCTTGCTCGTTGAGCTCGGCGAGCTGCCGCATGATGGCCCCGCTCGTCACCGAGTCCAGGTTGCCCGTCGGCTCGTCCGCGAGCAAAAGGTCCGGGTCGTTCACAAGCGCGCGCGCGACGGCCACACGCTGACGCTGACCGCCGGACAGCTCGGGAGGCTTGTGACGCATGCGATCACCGAGCCCAACCAGCTCCAGCTTTTCGGCGGCGCGCTCCCTGCGCTCCTTGCCCCTCATGCCTGCGTAGATGAGCGGCAACTCGACGTTGTGCAGCGCCGTGGCGCGTGGCAGCAGGTTGAAGGTCTGAAAGACGAAGCCGATCCTTTGATTCCGCACCCGCGCCAGCTGGTCGTCTGTGAGCTCACTGACGAGTTGGCCGCTCAGCCAGTACTTGCCCTTGGTGGGCGTATCGAGGCACCCGATCATGTTCATCAACGTGGACTTGCCACTGCCCGACGGCCCCATGACGGAGACGAACTCTCCCGCATAGATCTCGAGGTCCACGCCCCGCACCGCACGCACCGTTTCCGCGCCGAGCACGTAGTCCTTCGTCAGACCCTCTGTCTTGATAATCAGCTCGCTCACAACACCCTCCCCAGAATCGACTCGAGCTCGGCTCGGGCCAGCACATAGTCGTATCGTGACGTGACGATATCGACGCTGGCTTGATCGGCCGCGTTCTGGCTGATCAGGACGTCGAGGATGGTCGCCACACCCACGGCATACCGTTCGCGGATCACTCTGAGGTCCTCTCCTGCTACGAGCTCCGCCTCCTGAGCAATCTCGATGGCCCGCTCCGCGGTGCGTAGGTTGTAAAGTGCGGCGTCCGCTTCCTGTCGCGCGGCAAGTCGGGAGTCGTCCTCCTGCAGCCGTGCGACCCGCTGCGAGAACTGCGCCCGGCTAATGGATGATTCCCGCTGGAAGTTGTTAAAGATGGGGTAGGAGAGGCTCAAGCCCAGATTCCAGCTCGTGCGACCGCCGTTGAACGAACGCTCCTGGTTGTTCCAGTTGTATCCGCTGGACAGCGACAGCGACGGCAGGTATCCGGTCTGCGCCGACCGTACCGAAGCAGCGGCGGCTCGGGTCGCGTATGCGGAAGCGACCACCGTCGGCGACGCGGCTTCGGCCAACTGCATGATCTCCGCCTCGCTCAGCGGTAGCTCCGAAGGCTCCATATCAGCAGGGCGGGCCGGGACCACAGGCGCGGACTCACCGATCTGCCGCCCGAGCGAGAACCGCGCCGCGCGTAAAGCAGTCTCACCCTGGAGCACGGCCTGGCGGGCGTTCACGACGTCCAAGCGCGCCCTGAGGGAATCGGAGATCGTAGCACGACCCACCTGCGAACGGACCCTCACGATTTCCAGGTTTTGCTGCGCCTGTTCGACACGCCGCTGAGAAACCTCGAGCAGGTCCGCCTGTCGCAGCGCGGCAAAGAAGAAGTTCTTGGTCTGCAGCGCGACAGAGAATCGCTGGCTCTCCCGGCGCGCTACCGCGGCCTGCATGTCCGCGTCCGCTCGGTCGAGCTCCACGAACCGGCTACCGCCCCGAAAGATATCGACGCGGCCCGAAAGCCCAGCCGAGTACGAGTCCGAGCTGCCAGGCACGATCTGCCCGGTATTCGGGTCGAGAATGTTGGCGCTGCGCAGAGAGCCACTGGTGCTCATGCTCAGGTTGGGCAAGAAAGCGCCCCACGCCGAGCGCTCCGCCAGCGCGGCGTTGTCCACCGCCTGGTCCTGCTGCAGCATCTGCGGGCTGCGACGCAAAGCGCGCTCGACGGCCTCGTCGAGGCTTATGGTCTGCTGCGCGTCGGCGGAGCGGGGCGCTAGGACCGCAAGGCCTGCCAGCACGCAGGCCGCGGCACGGGCCGAAGCCCGGCTCGTCGATTTCATGGATCTAGTCCCGGTCGTCCTTCTCGTTCCGCTCGACCTTTCGCCGGTCGAAGTCGTCGAGCAACGCCTGATACTCCGCGGCCTGCTCCTCCGAGAAGACCTCCTTGATCGCACCTCGTGTGTCCTGAATCAGCGCCTGGTACCGTGGGTCGTAGGCGCTACGAAACTCCCCGTGCAGCGCGTCCATCCGGGCTCGATGGTCCTTTAGGATCGAGTCGATGACGACCTTCTGGTCCTCAGAGGGTCCGACCTGTTCGTGCATCGCTGTGCGCCGTCGTCGTTTGCCGTCACGCTCTTCGCCGTCCGCGTTCTCGGAGGCGATCTGGGGGGGCTCAGCGCCCAGGTTGCTGTCGGCCGCGAGGCCCAACAACACGCCCGACGCGAAGACCACCGCGAGCATCACGGCGGTTACGAGCCTGGTACGCGATCGGTGTTCCATTAGAAGATCTCCGACGCAAAGGCGACCGCGCCATTGGTTTCCGGCGCGAGCAGGGTCGGAATCGTCTCACCCTCGACCTCGCTGACCAAGAGTTCCTCGACGCCGACCGGTTGCGGCGCCGGAGCGTCAGCGCCACGCACCAGCACTAGGCCGGCAAGCGCTGCGGCCAGAGCCGCGGTGGAGACCACTGCCCGCGCCCAAGAGCTCATCACGTCTGCCACGGTCAGTTCATGCATGAGGCGGCGTCGCGCCAACTCGGCCATCGCGTTGCTCAAAACCCACGAACGGAAGCGGAACCAGTAGTTCGGATCTTGCTGCGCCGGATCGAGAAGACCCAGCGTTTGAGCCAGCTCCTCGTCCTGACCGAGCTCGCCGAAGTAGTCCGACTCGTCCTGCAACTTGTCCCTCATAGAGCTTTCCTCTGCAAGTCGGGCCCCGCTGGCGTCCTACCAAGCGACACCCGCAACGCCTTCCTCGCGAAGTGGAGGTGCGACCGAACCGTGCCGGACGGCAACTCCAACCGATCCGCGATCTCGCGGTGTTTCCAACCCTCCAGATCGTGCAGCAACACGATCTGCCGTTGTATTTCGGGAAGCGCGGCAAGCGCCTCCTTCAACATCCCTCGCAACTCCGAGGTCTCAGCGACACGGTCCGGCATCGGCACCAGCGACCGGGTCCCCGGAGGAACCTGATCCGTATGCCTCAACGACTCCCGTCTGACGAGGTTGCGAGACCGGTTTCGCACGATGGTCATCAGCCACCCCGCAAATCGCTCCGGGCTCCTACACTCGTCTAGCCGCTGTAGCGCTACTAGAAAGGACTCCTGCGCTGCGTCCTCGGCGTCCTCATGCCGACCAGTGACGGATAGCGCAACCGCGTAGGAGGCCCTTTGATACCGCTCCACGAGCTGGCCGAAGGCGAATTCATCGCCCCGTCTGGCTCGGTGGACCAGATCACCGTCAGTCGGTATGTCGGATCGCTCTAAAGACACCGCAGAGTTACGCCTTGTTGAAGAACCGCGTTCGTCGCAGACAAGCTACAGCACGGGGCGGCCTCGGGGCACCCGAGAGGTCGAATCTCACACCATATCGCACACCATATGGAGACCGCCACGGTCTCCTTCGTTAGACACGGGAGGCCCCCGCCGGCGAAGAGGCCGCCGGTTCGAGTCAGGAGCGGCGGCGCTCGCTGATCTCGGAGAAGAACGCTGGGCGTCGATCCGGGTCCGCGGGATCGCGGCTCTCGGCGAGGGCCGCCTCCAGGTCACCCGCAGTCATGTCCGCAAGGAGTCGACCGACGACGAACGCTTCGCGATCCGGCGGGGAGGTAGCCGACTGCACCTTCCAGAAGCCCAATAACAAAAGCGGCGTATTCACGGCGGAGCCACCCCCAGAGCGACCCCGAACACGGACCGTCCATGACGTCCCGTCGACTTCCACGGTAGCCTCGCCGACGTCAGGCTCTACGTCTGGGGAAGCGCCGGGGAAGACGCCGGGCGTCGCCAGGTCCCCCCGGACCGGCGTCGGTTTCCCGGACTCCGGTGCCTGGCGCGCGACTACCGGAGTGTTGGGAGCGCCAGTCAGCGGCTGAGGCAGACGCGCCGAAGGAGGCCGTGCGCCGGATCGCCCCTCTTTGTGGTCGTGCGCGCTGGTCATGGATGGATCAAGGCAATGTGTGATGATTGCTCAATCAAGCATGTGACGGCGGTGATCGCCAACCCGACCGACGCCCGACGGTGACAAGCACTTCCGCACGCGAATGGTTGCCGGAAGTGCCTCATAGGCGCCTCTTTATGGCATGGCCTCATCCAATTCCGAGAACCAGGCCAAGAGAGAGTACCAGCAGCTCCTTCGCCTGCATGAGCGGCTCCTGCGCGATTTTCAGGACGCCCGTGAGGAGTTGTCCGCTCCGGGCACGCGCGGACTCCTGAAGGAAATCAAGGCGCGCACAGGCTCCGCGCCGGACCTCGCCCCGATCAAGACGGCGGTCGAAGAGGCGATCCGCGCGCTCAAGACGTCCGAGTCCGAGATTCAGGGCTCGATCGTCGAAGTGAGGGAGGCAGACTTCGAGGTCGAGGGCGTCCCCGACATGCCCGCGTATCTCCGACGGTTCTTGGCAGAGCGGTCCAGCGAGCCCGGATTCTCTTACGAGGTGAGCCAAGACGAGGTGCGCGGGTGGGTGATCCGCTGGAAAGAGTACACTCATCGAGGGACCGTGCGCGGGTTCGGACAGTTCTACGAGCGGCCGTACGCCTGGCTCGAAGACTAGAGGGCCGAGTAGCCGCCGATCTCGACCGGTTCGTCCGAGCGCCGTTTCGACACCACGTCGAGCGCGTCCTCGCCATAGAACATGCGAATGTACTTCGCCTGCGCTCCGGTCACGCGCCTGACCACCCACACGAGGTGTACGTAGTTCGGCTGTCTAGGCTGGTTCAGTAGCTTGAGACCCGCCTCGCCGGGAAGCCGGTTACCCTTGCGGTTGTTACACGGCGAGCAGCACGTAACCACGTTCTCCCACCTGCTGTCTCCCCCCCGGGACAACGGCACGACGTGATCCCGGGTCAGGAATTGGCGACCACGGAGCTCGTTCTTATGCCTCCCACAGTACTGACAAGAGTAGTCGTCGCGAGCGAACAGGAAGGTGTTGGTAACCTGTCGGCGGAATCGCCGCGGGACGTGGACGTACCGGACGAGGCGGATTACCGCGGGACAGGGGACGATGCGCGTCTCTGAGCGGAAGCGCCTACCTCCGTCCTTTTCCAGGATCTCGGCCTTCCCATCCAGGACCAGCCGGACCGCTCGACGAGCAGGAATGATCGAAAGTGGCTCGAACGAAGCGTTCAGCGCCAAGCAGCCCACAACCCCTCCTAGCAACCCGTGGTAGACGTACGGCGGACGGTGTCCCGGAGATGCCACCGAACCCGCCGGCCCGAAGGTATCCGGCAGCCCCCTTCAACTGCAATGGCTAACGGCGGGCGTTCAGAGCAGCGCTACGGGGTCTCGATCGAGCGCCAGCCGTACGTCTCCGGCTGGGAGTGAATATCCACGGATGAGCGCTCGGGCCGCGGCTCCCAATGCCGCGGGTGAACCGCTGCGCAGGAGGAAGTGCCAGCGCCACCGACTGTGCAGCCGCTCAATGGGTGCGGGTGCCGGACCGACTAGCTCTACGACTCCTCCTCCCTTACGGGAACGACGCGACAGCCAACTACGCATCCACGTGGCCGCGCGCTCGGCCGCCGTCGCCGCGAGTCCCTGATCGGGGCTACTGACGATGACGTTCGCGAGGCGCACATGTGGCGGATACTGAGGTCGTTCTCGTTCCGCGAGCTCTCGGGTCGCGAAGCCTTCGAAGTCATGAGCCACCGCAGCGCGGACCGCGTAGTGGTCGGGCAGGGAGGTCTGGATCAGGACGTCGCCACCCAACTTCCCCCGCCCTGCTCGCCCGGCGACCTGGCTCAGAAGCTGAAACGTCCGCTCGCTCGCGCGGAAGTCCGGCAGATGAATGCCGACATCTGCGTTCACGACTCCCACCAGGGTGACGCGAGGGAAGTCGAGTCCCTTGGCGATCATCTGCGTCCCGAGCAGGATGTCGACTTCGCCCCGCTCGACGCGGTCGAGGATGCGCTGGTGAGCCCACTTTCCAGAGGTCGTGTCCACGTCCATGCGCACGATACGCGCGTCGGGAAAGGTCTCGGCGGTGACGCGCTCGACCTGCTCGGTACCGAGACCCCGGTACGAGAGGTCCTGCGAGCCGCAGCGGGGGCAGCGGGCCGGTGCGGGCGTCTCAAACCGGCAGTGATGACATACGATGCGCCGCTTCACGCGGTGGTACGTGAGCGAGATCGAGCAGTTCTCGCACTGTTCCACTTCGCCGCACTCGCGGCACTGGATGAACGACGAGTAGCCCCGCCGGTTGAGCAGCAGGATGACCTGTTCGTGCTTGCTCAGGCGCGCGTCGATGGCAGCCACGAGTTCTTCGGAAAGCACACCGGCGCCGCGTGACCGGCGCTTGGCGGGGCCCGTGTGAGTGTCCCGACCCTTCCGCAGGTCGACCACGCGGACCTCAGGCAGCTTGGCACCGCCGACACGCTCCGGCAGGACGAGGTGCCGGAACTTGCCTCGCTTGGCGTTGTGCCAGCTCTCCAGCGACGGAGTCGCGCTGCCCAGTACGCAGACGGCACCGTGCGCGCGTGCTCTCACCACCGCCAGGTCCCGCGCGAGGTAGCGCGGCGCTTCTGATTGCTTGTAGCTGCCGTCGTGCTCCTCGTCGACGACGATCACGCCCAGGTTCTCGAGTGGCGCGAACAGCGCCGAGCGGGCGCCGACCGCGACGCTTCGCTCGCCACTGCGCAGCAGCCGCCACGCATCGTACCGCTCCCCGTCCGAGAGACCGGAGTGCAGCACGGCGACCTCGTCCCCGAAGTGGGCCCGGAAACGCGAGACCGTCTGCGGTGTGAGCGAGATCTCGGGCACGAGCACGATGGCGGACCGTCCCCGCGCCAGCGCCTCGCGGAGGAGCTCGATGTACACGAGCGTCTTTCCGGAGCCGGTGATGCCGTGAAGCAGGAACGGCGCAGGGCTCTTCTCGTCGAGTCCGCCGATAAGCGCGTCCAGCGCAACCTGCTGATGGACGGTCGGCACCAGAGACGGCGGTGTCTGCGGGGGCCTGTCGGCGAAGGGGTCCCTGAATTCCTCTTCGTCGAAGAGGCCGACGAGTCCCTTCGATACGAGCCCACTTATCACTCCTCGGCTGAAGCCCTGCTCTCCCGTGAGGTGCGCCAGCTCCGAAGCTCCTCCCGAAGCCTCGAGCAACTCGAACGCCTCCCGCTGTCGTCCCGCGCGCCCGAACGCCTGCTCGCGGGCAGCAAGCGTGCCGAGCCCCTGGATGATGCGCGCGACTTTGTGCGTCTTCACCGGTGGCGGCGGCGGGGGCACGGTCTCGTGACCGACCATCCCTTTCGCCTCGAGCGACCGGATCTCCGGCCAAATCGAGCCCATCTTCAGATCCCGGCGAAGAGTGCGAACGCGCTGTGGGCCCGCTTTCGAGAGCAGCGCGTCCATGACGCGCTGCTCTCGAGCTCGCATCTCGCCGGAAGGCGCCGCCAGCACGGTCAAGTAGTCCCTCGAGACGTCGGTGAGGACCGAAGGCAGCGCGGCCCGCAGGGCGATTCCGAGCGGCGCGACGTAATAGTCCGCCATCCATCGGCAGAGCTCCAACAGATCGGCCGGCACCGTCGGATGCTCGTCGAGCACAGTCCGAACCGATCGAATGCCCTTGATGTCCTCACTCGAGCCCTCACCCACCACCCACCCGATTCGCTCGTCACGGCGGAACGGTACGAGCACGCGGGTACCCGGGGCCGGAGCGCGGTCGGCGTCTACCCGGTATGTGAACGTGCGGTGAATCGGTAGCGGGAGCGCTACGTCCACGCGGTACTGCGATGGGCTCAAGCGCCTTCTAACAACAGGAAGATCTCTTGCTGGATCTCCAACGGTGTCACCTCGGGACCGTTCGCCCCCCAATGCACGTTGATCTCGCTGCGCACGCCGATGTCGTCCGTGATGTAAATGCCGGGCTCGATGCTGAAGCCGACGCCCAGCACGATGAGCCGGTCGTCGCGGGTCTCGAGGTTGTCTAGATTCGGGCCACTCCCGTGCAGGTCGATGTCCATCGAGTGACCCGTACGGTGTACGAAGTGAGGCCCGTGGCCGCGTTCGGCGATGACGTTCCGCGCGACGTCGTCGACCTCGCAGCCGCGCACCTCCTCGCCGGCATCGAATCGATCCTGCAGGAACGACACGGCAGCGTCGCGAGCATCCCGCACAGCTTCCCAGATCGCTTGCGTGCGCGCGTCGACCGCACTGCCCAGGAATCCCATCCAGGTCTGGTCGGCGAATACCATGCCCTCGAAGGCACCCCAAAGGTCGATAAGCAACAAGTCACCTCGGTTGATCGTCTCCCCTGCTCCGAGGGGCGCGTAGTGCGAGTCGGCCGCTCTCGGCCCGATCGCCACGATGCAGTCGGGTTTCACCACGAGTCCCGCACCCCTCAGCTCGCTGCGGATCCACTCAGAGAGCGCGCCCTCGGTCGTGGGCCGGCCGCCGCGAACGGCATCCGCCGCACGCTCGAACGCACGTCTCGCCACGCTTGCGACGATTTCAGCGGCTTCCCTGTGGCGCTCCCGCTGCTCAACAGTCCATACCGAGTGGAACCGCGAGACGAGGTCACCTGAGCTCGTCGCCTCGATGCCGAGGTTCAGGATCACGCCCGCGATGCCGGCCGGCACATAGTCGAGCGTCGGGACTGCGGCGCCAGGGGACACTTCCATGGCGAGCCGGGTCTTGCCTTCGACCAAGGCCGCGAGTTGCTCCTCCATGTCCTTCCAGCCCGAGTAGCTGCGAACCGCGTGCGGCCAATGACGCCACGAAGACGCCTCGATCGCGTGGATGAGAGCAATTGGTTCACCTTCGGCCGGAATGAGCACGTAGCCGCGCCGGGTCGTCTTACCGAGTCCGAGCAACTGCACGGCGATCGGGTTCAAGCCGTGGAACTCGTACAGCAACCATCCGTCGAGCTCCTGGTCGCGGAGTGCCCCTTGGACCTTCGCGATGCCGTCGTCGGTGCAGAGAAGAGCGGTGCTCACATTCGGGTCTTGCCTCAGTAGGTTCAGTGGGTTGGTTTGTCGGCCTCTGCGCCAAAGAGAGGCAGCCCGGCGGTATCGGTTGCCTCGTCACCTTCGTCGTCCGCAGCTGCTTCAGGGACGGTCACAGGCTCGGCGGGGGGTTCATGCTCCGGCGTCGCGGACTGGGCCGCGTAATCCTCCGCTGCCTCACCCTTCCGACCCTTCAACAGGTCGAGCCCGAGTATGCGCTCTCGCGTGAGCAGCCGGTGCACCTCCCGCTCCCGCTCCAACACCGTGCGCACGCCCCGCCACCCCCACCGCGTCCACGCCCTCCGGAGGATGCCGATCTTCTCGCCAATCGAGAAAAGCTCGGCGAAGTCTAGGAACGGCTTCGCGACCCTGGGCCGGAACGCGGTCTCTTCGTCCGACCAGTCTTCGGTGTGCACGTTCGAGATGCCGCCCTCGCGCAGCAGACGCTTCCACTCGACCACCATGAGGGGTCGAGCGCCGAGGTGGTCAGCGAGTACGACCCGGCGTTCCTCGTCGACGGGCGCCTTCCAGACGAGCTGGACGAGCACAACGAAGCCGTCGGGCTTGGTCACTCGCACGAGCTCATTGATGGCGGCTGCCGGCTCGCAATGGTTGGAGAGACCGATCTCTCCGACCGTCACGTCGAAGATCTCGTCGCGGTACGGGAGCGCGTCGGAGCGCCCCGTCTGGAATTGCAGGCGGTCTGCAATCTCCTCCGCTCGACTCCATCGTTCGGCCTCATCGACCATCGTCGGGTCGATCTCGACCCCGGACGCAGTGACGCCGTATTCCGTCACAAAGTACGTGAGGGGAACGCCCCTGCCCGACGCGACGTCCAGAACGTCGTCGTCCGGTGACAACTCGGTCAGAAGCGCAATCTGCCGGTAGAGCTCGGCCCCTCCCGGAGGAAAGATTCGGCGCGAGCTCAGCCGGACCAGATCGAGCATCGAAGGGACGGCGGGCGAGAACGCCTCGGCGTCAGGATCGTGGGATGGCATGGCGAGTGAAAATGATGGGGGAGCGCCGCAGGGGCAACGCGTGGAGCCGTCGTGCGCCGCGTGAGCCGAGTCCCGCGGCGCCCTCAGCCTCCCGCCACGTCGAGGTCGGCAAGGGCCCGAATCACCGCAACCTCACCCTGACCGACTCGCGGCGGATCGTATCCACCCTCGACGATCGCGCCCACCCGTCC
>JADFSR010000066.1 GCA_022560615.1 Gemmatimonadota bacterium | reverse complement strand
GCCCGAGCCGTTGCGAGCGCCGCGTCGTTCAGCCAGAGGATCGCGTTGAGCGCAGGCCCTTGTTGGTTGTACGCCTCGATGCGGGCGAGGTAGAGCTCGACGAGCCGCTCGGACGTGAGTGTTCCGGAATCGAACGCTGCGTTGACATCCTCGATCGTGGCTGTCGAGAGGGTGAGCGTCTGGGCGGAAGCGGGGTCAGGAAGAATGGCGAGCGCTAGGAGCAACAGGGCCGCCCCCGGGCCTGTCGAGGCCAGACTGCCGATCCAAGGAATACTTGTTACGATCTTCATTCGAACCTCCATGTGGGATCGGCCTTTGGGCACGAGTGCCTCCTGAAGTATACCTAGATAGTCTGAGCATTAAGCGAACCGATGGTACCTAGATAGTCAAGGTATTGGACAGGAGGAAGAGCCGATGGGTTGCATCGGGGTCGTGCCGCGATATGCCGGTCGGAGAGGAAGTCCGGCGGCATGGCTTTCTAGCGGATATACGTATATTTAGTGTTATTATATACGTATACTCGTGCTCTCTGGGATGCGGACGATCACCGCTCCTTCACTCTCCTTCATCACCGTCCCGCCCGTGGTCGTCGCCATCCTGGAGCACCTCGAGCTCCCTCACACACCTCCCCCTATCTCACCGGCTCGCGGCCCCCCGCAGGGAGACTTCCTCCTCGACCAGACCCCAGTCTTCGATCCCACCGAGGCCGAGCCCATCCCAGAATTCGTGTTCGATCAGTCGCTGCCCGACGAGTTCGACTCCTGAGGGTCTGCCCCCCGCTGTCCTCCAGGACAGGCTGAGCCATTCGGCCGCCCCCTTTCTTGCGTTGCGATCCCAATGACGGAGTGAGTTGGACCCGGTTGCGGACGTGATGTCGTAGAGTCGGGGGGGTGGGGGAGCTTGCGTAGCGGGTCGGGAGGATGCAGAAGTTGCGAAGCCCGCGGCTGTATGGGGCCGCGGGCTTCACTATGGATGGACGTGGGCCTCTGTTCTGACGAGAGGGGTCCCGGGCCATCACACGTGGAGCGGAAGATTGGGCCAGGCTGGTGGTCGAGGCAAGTCGATCTTCGCGACGACAGCGTACGAGGTAGACGCGCGCGGCGAGCTACGGGCGGTACTGCCGGCTCGGTGCGTGTATGCGTCACCGACGGATACGTGCTCGGTGTACGTGGATCACCGGCGTAGCCGCAAGACGGGACCACGCTACCCGGTGGCGGTGGTGGGCTGCACGGAGCATCCAGTGGGTCGCCACACGCTATATCCTCCGGGGCACGTACCGTACGGGCGTGAAGCGGTGGTGTCGTGCAGCGCGTCGGGCGCGCTACTGCGTGCGGGAGATACGGGGGATCGGGGGTGGGCGACGACGCTGTTCTCTGCGGCAGTGGACGCGGCGGGTGGCGCGCGGTGGCCGTCGGACAGCCCGGCGGATGACAGTCGACGCCGGCGAACGCAGGGTCGTCGTCTGGAGCTGGCTGGCCGGCTGATGGGCGTGCATCCGGAACTCGATGAGGGCACGCGCGAGCGTGTGGCGACCCGTCTCGGGGTGGGAACGATGACGCTGGCGAGTGGTGCACGGATCTGGTCGAGGAGCTGGTCGCAGCGAGGTGCGGCGGTTCTCGCTGTGCTCATGGCGTTGGCCCTCGACGGTGCGCTACTGGACCAGATCCTGGCGTCTGGCGTGATCGTGGGCGTGTGGACGGACGTGCGACGCTGGGACCTGGCCCGAGGGACCTGGGTCGTAACCCGTGCGAGCCGTTCCAGCCCCACGGAACACCCGACCGTCGTGTGCCCACGGGGCCGGAGCCCACCACCCACGACTTTGCACGGCGCGAGCGGACAGAAAACGATCTAGCGTCGTGTTCATGATCGACAACACGTCCCGTTCCCCTGGTCCTGCGCCGTCTCCGTCGCCTGTGGCACTGCTGCGGTACTCCGTGCTCGCTCAGGTCGAGGCTCTCGTGCTCGGCGGGTGGCGGGTGGGTGCAGCGGTGCGCGAAGTCGCCGGGCGCGACCACGCCCGTCTGGACGATGCCGGCGGTCGCGCTGTAAGCGACTATCGTGTAGGCGAACGCACGATCCAGCGCTGGCGTGCGGCCTACGCGGCGGGCGGTCTCGCGGCGATCGAGCCCAAGAGCCGGCGGCGGACCGAGACCTCGCTCGTGCTGAGCGATAAGCTCGTCGAGTTCATACGTGCCGAGAAGCCGCGCGATCCCCGGGCCAGTGTTCCTGAGCTACTACGTCGTGCGCGCCTGCGTGGCATCGTGCCCGACGACTTGTCCGTCGACCGGACCACGGTCTGGCGGGCCTGCCGGCGCATGGGCCTCGTGACCCGCGCTCGTACAGACACCAAGCGCGAGGGCGACACACGGAGGTGGCGCTACG
The DNA here is from genome assembly GCA_022560615.1 of Gemmatimonadota bacterium. NCBI lineage: Bacteria > Pseudomonadati > Gemmatimonadota > Gemmatimonadota bacterium. The sequence goes on along the minus strand of JADFSR010000066.1, from coordinate 8,892 downwards.
CACAACGCATGCGCTGCCTGCTCTGTGACGGCAAGCACTTCCGAGCCGGAGGTGAGCGGCTACGTCGGGTCGCGCTCTTCTTCCTGGACGACGCCACCCGGTACGGCTTGGACGTGCTCGTGGGCACCTCGGAGTCGACCGAACTCTTTCTGCGCGGGCTCTACGGTGTCGTACACAAGCACGGGCTCGCGGATCTGCTGTACCTCGACCGTGGTCCCGGCTTCATCTCGAGCGACACGCTCACCGTGGTCCAGAGCGGGCTCGGTGCCTGGCTGATCCACGGCAAGGCGAGGTACCCGGCGGGGCGCGGAGCGATCGAGCGCTTCAACCGCACCGCTCAGGACCAGGTGTTGCGCGCGCTGGACGGCGCCGCCGAGGTCGACCCCGACTGTGGTGCGCTGACGCTGCGTCTGCGCCACTACCTCGTGGGCTACAACGACACACCCCACGAGACGCTCGGTAAGGACACGCCACGGCAGCGTTGGGATGCGGGACGCCCACTGCGCTTTCCAGACGACGAGACCGACCTGTACTTCCGCTTCGTCGTACGCACCATACGCAAGGTCTCGGCGGACCATGTCATCAAGGAAGGCGGCCAGCTGTGGGAGGCGCCCTGGGGTCTCGGCGGGCGTCGCATCGAGGTGCTCCGCCACGTCCTTGACCGACGGCTATGGGTCTTCGAGGACGGACGCAGGGTCGAGCTGGCCGAGCTCGACCCCCACGCGAACGCGACCGAGCGCCGCGGCTCGGGCACTGCGGGCCCCGAGGGCCCCGATCCGGGTCCGCGGCCCGACGAAGGGGTGCCCACGACCGCCGCTTCCCTCGCGTTCAACCGCGACCTGCTCCCCCTCGTCGACGGCGACGGTGGCTTCATCGACGTCGAAGGTCCGCCAGAAGAACAGCAGGAACCACGAGAAGAACATGAGGAGGAGCCATGAGCATCGACCTGAGCCCGATGGGGTTCCGTAAGACCCCGTTCACTCGCGAGCTCTCCGTCGCGGAGCGCTTCGTGCTGCCCCATCAGGCTGAGGCGACGGACGCCCTGATCGAGGCCGTCCGTCAGCGCATGAGCGCCGCGCTCATCGCACCGGCCGGTACCGGCAAGACCATGGCGTTGAGGGTCCTATTCGACGCGCTGCCCGAGGCGCGCTACCAGGTCCGATACGTTAAGGTGACCGGGCTGTCGAAGCGCGATCTGTGCAAGGAGATCGCAGCGGCGTGCGGGCTCTCAACGGCCGGCATCTTCCCGTCGCTCGTGCGCAAGCTGCAGGACGCCTTCTGCCACACCTCAGGCGCCAACGGCCTGCGTCCGGTCATCCTGCTCGACGAGGCCCATGATCTGCGGCCCGAGTCCCTGGCGATGCTGCGCCTGCTGACCAACTTCGAGATGGACAGCCGGCTCGTACTGTCCCTCGTGCTCGCGGGTCAGCCGCCGCTGCGCACGATGCTCGCCCGCGCGGACCAGCAGGCCATGGCTCAGCGGCTCGCCCACTACGCGACCCTCAGACTACTGTCCCGCGACGAGACCCACGCCTACGTGACGCATCGGTGTGTCGTCGCCGGTGCCGAGGTCCACCCCTTCGATGGCGATGCGCTCGAGGCCATCTTCGAGATGAGCCATGGCAACCTGCGCGCGATCGACCGCATCGCGCTCAAATCCATCGAGCTCGTCGCACAGGCCGGTGCCTCGGCGGTCTGCTCGGGCAACGTCATCGCGGCACGCAAATTACTGTGGCCGTGACTGAGGGAAGGACCCCGGGAAGGACCCCGGGAACCCCGGTACTGCCCACGCTCCGGGTCTATGCCATCGACGCGGAGCCGGATAAGGCGCGGTGGCTGGTCCGGGATCTGTGGGGCGCCTCCGCCGTTGGCGTGATTGGAGGCGCGCCGAAGACCTGCAAGTCATGGTTAGGGCTCGACCTCGCGGTCTCGGTGGCTTCGGCCACCGCCTGCCTCGGTCGCTTCGAGGTGCTGAGCCCGGGCCCGGCCCTCGTCTATCTCGCCGAAGACGGGCTGCCACGTGTACGCGAGCGTGTCGCCCAGATCTGTGAGCACCGAGGCATCTCACTGAGTGGCCTCGACCTGCATGTCGTCACGGCACCGAGTCTGCGCCTCGACATCGAGCGCGACCGTCGCGCGCTCGACGCCACGATCTCCGCGCTCCGGCCCAAGTTGCTCGTGCTCGACCCGCTCGTACGTTTGCATCGCTTGGATGAGAACAGTGCTGCAGATGTCTCCGGCTTGCTCGGCTTTCTTCGCGAACTCAACCGCCGTCACGACGTCGCCGTCCTCATCGTTCACCATATGGCCAAGCGCGCTCGACGCGACCTCGGTCAGGCGCTCCGCGGCAGCTCCGACCTGCACGCATGGATCGATTCCGCTTGCTACCTCGTCCGCCACACTGAACAGCGCCTACGACTCACCGTCGAACACCGTGCCGCGCCCGCACCTGAGCCCATCTTGCTCACACTCGCCGGCGGCGACGGCCAGCCCGTCAGGCTCCAGCTCGTCGACGACCACCACGACGACGACAGACCGCCGACGCCCCTCGCCGAGCAGGTGCGCGCCGTGCTCCGACGTGCTGGCGAGCCACGTTCCAGGGCAGCGCTCCGCAAGCAGCTCCGCGTCAACAACACTCGCCTCGGAGATGCGCTCCGCGACCTCGAGCTGCGTGGCCACGTCGTGCGCGGATCCGACGGTTGGGCGCTGGCCGCCCTCAACGGCCCCGCACCCGACGACCCTTCCCAGCTCTCCCTTTCCTGCGGCTGACCTCGCGCATCCCTGCACCCCTGGCACACGTCCCGACGCCACCCATCTACACCCGTTCCGGACGTTCCCCACCTAGGGCGCGCTCGGAACGGAACGCCTCCTGCCTACCCCACACTCCATGTCAGCCTACCCGCAACCGCTCCCGTCCCTGGGATCGCAACGCAACACCTGTGCTGGTGGTGCACCGGTTCGGTCCGGAAGCGCTGGCGGTCATCGAAGAGCACCGTCACTGCCTGTCGGGCCGTCAGGACCACGCGGGGGATGTGACCTCATGAGCGGCCGCGTGTGGTGCACCGAAGTCGTTAAACGCATCCCCGAGTTGGACGCGGAGCCCGGCGACCTCGTGGTCGTTCAACCCGACCACCTGACCGACCAGATCATGGTCGCGAAGTATTACGACCTGGGGCTCTGCGGCCTCCTGAACCACCACACTACGCGGCGGTTATACCTCCAGGAGGGGGGATACCTGACCCTCATGGAGGACTGAAGTTGAAAGAAACGAAAGTTGGTCGAACACCGAGAGCATTCAGGAGGACTTGGCCGTAGCCATCCGCCACTATCACGAGGCCGCGAGTCAAGTCCGTGCGATAGAGGCCGTGATGCCAGGCGTGCACGGACTGTCGGAGTTCTTGAAGGCCCACGACAACGCGCTCAAAAAGTTGAAGAGGTCCTGGCACACATCTGAGGAGGACTGAATGCCAAAACGAAAGCACTGGAGCACCACGGTCGAAGAGTCCGGGGTACGGGTGCGTGTCTACCAGCGCCCCGGCTCTTCGCGTCTTTGGTACTCGATCGTCCGTCCGGACGGTTCGAAGATCCGGCGCAGCCTCGATACTTCGAGTCGGCAGCTCGCAGAAGAACGCGCAAGAGCCATCGCGCGGAGCATCGCAAAGGCGCGACTCACCGGCGTGACCCCGGAGACGCTCACGCTCGGTCAGCTCTTCGACCAGTACCGCCGTCACAAGCTGCCGACGCTCTCGGGCGCGTGGGCACGGTCGGCGGAGACGCGGATTCATCTATTCGAGAAAGCGTGGGGGCGGGATCTGGCCGTGCGTGCCGTGGACCAGACGCGCATCATGCTCTACTGCCAGAAGCGACGTAACCTCGAGGTCGTCTCGCCTGGGCTCGAGCCCGATGAAGACGGCAAGCGCCGGCGCGGGTACCGGAAACCACGCCCGGTCCGGGACGGTGCGCTGGCCGGGGAGTTTCGGTGGTGCCATTCCGCGTTCGCCTGGGGGTGCGGCTTCACGAAGCCGAACGGCGACAAGCTCCTCTCGAGCAATCCACTTGCCGGCGAAGAGTGGCCAACCGAGAAAAACCCACGGCGGCCCATCGCTTCGCACGAACGCTACGTCGCCACCATGAAGCACATCGACGGGATCGACCCCGAAGGACGGCTCCGGTGCATTCTCAGCCTCGCAAGGTTCACGGGCAGGCGTGAGGCGGCGATCTGCAAGCTCTGGGCTTCGGACGTGCTACTCTCGGCGGACCGCATCCGGTCCGCGCTCGCGGCCGAAGGGATGGACGAACGTCGGGCCGAGCATATGCCTCACGGCGCCGTCCGCTGGCGCGCGGAGACGGACAAGCAGGGGCTCTTGTTCGTCACGCCGATCAGCGCGGACACGCGCGCGGAGTTGGACCACTACCTGCGCGGGAGTCCACGTGTGGGCGACGTGCCGCTCTTCCCTGCCCCCCGGGACCCGTCCAAGCCTATCCGGCGAGAGACAGCCGCCAAGTGGCTCCTACGGGCCGAGAGACTCGCGGGGCAACCCAAGGTCAAGGGAGGAGTCTTCCACCCGTACAGAAGGCTCTTCGCGTCGGAGAGGCGGGGCCTACCGGACGTCGACGTCGCGGCCGCGGCGGGATGGAAGGACCCTGCCACCATGAAGAAGTCTTACCAGCAAGCCGACGCCGCAGGGGTGCTCTCAGCGGTACTCGGCAGAAGCGAATAGGGCCAAACGGGACACAGTTGAGACACACCTAGCCTGACAAGGGAAGCGCCGCAGAGCCGTAAAGCCTTGCGGCGCTTCGCTTTCCAAGCGCGCCCGACAGGATTCGAACCTGCGACCTCATGCTCCGGAGGCATGCGCTCTATCCAACTGAGCTACGGGCGCAAAAGTGTACTTCTTCCAGCAATAGCGCGGGGTTTTCGCCTACGCCAATCCATCGCCCCAAGGGGGGGTGCGCGCACGCTGGGCGAGTTGGGGCCGAATTCACTGCACTTCTCTCAACTGCCGGGCCCCAGACGACGCATAAGATAGTCTCGGGGTCGGCCTGCTGGTAGGCGGTTTTCAGCGTCTCTGTCGTCTTCCAGCCGCCTGCCTCGGCAACGTCCACATCGGGTAGGTGTTTCCGCTCCGTCGCCCATTTGCGCCGGTAGGCATGCCATAGGCTGCCCTTATGTGGCTCTAGCCCCGCCAACACCTCAGCCTTTTGGAGCCACTTCGCGGCTAGATGTCGAGTCATCGGTACTCCTGGGTCGGTCGGCTTCGGGAACAGAGGGGCGGAGCCCACGCCGGGGCGCTCCCGCAAGATCCGGTCGATAGCCGTGCGGACCCTCGGGTCCATCGGCACGATCCTCTCTATGCCGCTCTTGTCGGTGTCGGCGCGCCAACGGATGCTGCCGTGGGGGCAGCCGTCACGTAGTCGGAGGTCCAGGTCATCGAACCGCAGTGAGCACACTGCCGAGAGGCGTCGGCCCGTGCCGTTCACGATATCGAGTACCTCGGACAGGTAGCTTCTGGCCTCCAGCGTCCGACCCCATCGGGTCTCCATCATCACCTGATCCGCCACACCCCGAACCGCTTCGTAGCGGTCCTCCGTCGCGACCGGACGCCTCGGGTTCAACTCCGTGGGAGTCTCGAAGCCCCGCACTGGGTTCTCACGCATCAAATAGTAGCCCTGCGCCGTGCGCCACTTCGACGCCCAGTTGAAGACCCACCGCAGCCACTTGCAGTCTGCATCCACCACCCGCGCCCGGACCTTTCGGCGCTTCTGCTCGGAAACGGCATTGCCCCTTGGATCTATCGCACCACTCGCTCGGTCACGAACAAACCGCTCCCAGTGAGCAAGCGAAATCCTGTGAGGGTCCGTCTTCCCCCCGAGGACCTTCGACCACATTTCGCCACAGCGGTGATCTGCTTGCTGGACCCCCTCAGTCCTCCACGGTGTGCGTTCCTTCAGGTAGAGAGCGAACACACGAGAGAGTTCCACGTGTCCGAGGGCAATGTCATCAACCCCTTTCTGGAGCTTCGCGCACTGCTCATGTGCGTATGCTTTCGCCCGGTCCCTGTCCCGGTAACCAAGCGAGAGGCATCGCTGCCCTCCTTTGCCATCCCTGAGCGTGGAATCCCAAGCGGCGATCTGCAGCACACCTCCCGGCCCGCGCTCAAAGACGGTGACGGTATGGGGTCTCTCCCCTACCGCGTAGCTCCAGCGTTTCCGCCTAGCCATCGGCCTCCTCCTGTTCCAGGGCTGCTTCGAGGGCATCCGCCGCAGCCGTGAGTCGCGTGGACTGATGTCGGAGATAGTCGATCAGCTCCCGCGCAGCGGGCTCGGTGACGCGACGCTCTGACCGCTTGTAGCCCATCAGCGTCCGCCATCCACGACCCGTCTGACGCGAGACTTCCTTCAGGTTCAGGAGCTCCAACGCCGTCCGATACCGGTCCTCAGTCTTCTTGCCCATAAGCATATTAGTATGCTCGGACGTGGAGAGATGCAAGGCCGTCATGACACGCTCAGTATTTCGGCAGCGATGTCGGGCTCGCCCTTGAGTTGGGGAGCTCCCCCACCACGGCTCGGAAGGTGACGACGTTGAATCCGTGGACTCCCCTTCTCTGCTGCGTTGGGTAACTCGCCGCTCGCGACCTTCTGCTGGATTGTCGAATACGCGACGCCCGACTCTTCGGCGGCCTCATGGAGCGTCACCTTCTCGAAGTACCACGCGTTCAACCGCTCCTCCAGGTCGCAGGCGAGCGACTCCTCGAAGAGGGCCAGGTGCTCCTGCCCGCGTCGCCGGTACCGCTCCGCTTCTTCGCGCCACTCGACAGCGATGGCCCGGAGGTCCGCGATGTTCATGACGCACCCAACGCAGAGCGCAGAGCGTCACGCACGGCTGGTGCGAGCTGGCGGTGTAGGTAGGTGCCAAGGACGTGCTTGCATCGGACATCGGGCCGGTAGGCCGCGTCTCGGCAATCACACCGCCACGGCAGTTCGTCGGCGCGTACAACGTGTTCAGCGGTGCCGCCACGGACGCGATATCGACAATCGGCTAGCGGCGTCACGTTGAGCGATAACGCGCGGCGCGTGCGGCCGGGGTCGAGGACCTTCATGCGTCGGCCTCGGGGGTCGAACGACACCAGTAGCACACCACGCCCGCCTCCGGGAAGGTGAACCGCTGGCAGCGCGAGCAGGGATGTGTCTCATGGGGGGTGGAGAGAAGCGCGAGGATGTCGGGCTTGAGGCGCTTCAGTTCGATGAGCATATCGGGGGTTAACGCCTCGCGCGGTCCCCGGTACCGGAGTTGGTCTCCGTCTGGGGTCAACTCGACCCCCTGCTCTCGGACCACTCGGAGAAGATCCGCCGCGGTCACAGCACACCCTCAGCCCGGTCGGCGGTGTCATCTGGCTCCTGGGGGCCTTCCCACAATTCAGGGGACGGCGTTTGGGCTCCTGAATCGGGTGTGCCTTTGCCGTTGGTTACGGGAGCGTCTTCAATCGGCTCCTCGGTCCGCAGTCCGGCCCGCTCGTCTTCGAGGTATTCGCCGCCGTCTTCAGACAGCTCCTCAGGGTTTGGAGCCGGGTCTTTCTCTGTCCCCGTCCCCGGATTCACCCGCGCAGAAGTCGCAGAAGTCTCGGTAGAAGGCCCGTGAGGGGACTTCTGTGACTTCTGTGTATGCCTATCCAGGATGGCAGGATTGATTTCCAGGATCGGCGAGGGCGGCTGTCCACCAGTGGGCGGGCGCAGGCGAAGACGTAGACAACCACGCTCAGCTAGATCGTCCAGGAGGTCGCGCACGTCCTTGATCGTATCGATCGACTTTTTCCCTCGTACGGCTATGTGGAGATCGCGAAGCGTCGATCCTTTCGGCAGCCCACGCACCTTCTTGAGGACGTAAGCGAGAAGCGCCTGCTCAGAATCCGCGCTCATCTCCCAGAACACCGCCAGGGCGTGCGTCGTCAGGGCTCGCATAATGCGGACGGCGGAGTCCATTGCGGTAACACTGATCGGCTCCGTGAACAGTGCGCGACCATCGTCGGCCCGTTCACACAGCTCCAGAAGTGCAGCGACTCGCACGGCCTGACATTTGGCAATCGGAGCCGCACCCCAAGCCGCTACGACGACCGATACGTGCTCGCCGAGATACCGCAGCCAGCGTTCGTTCTCAGGACCAACGGGATCGGTGGCGCCGAGCAGAATCTTGGGCACAGCCTCAAGTGCGGTTTGAAATCGTTGGAGCTCGTCAGTCACGAAAGGCCTTCGAAGAGACTGGACTCGTCCTCTCTCCACCCGACGGACGAGTGCAGTAGTTCAAAGTCCTCCCACGGGTAGACAGACTCGACGACCTCGGTTGGGACGGCAAACCAGAAGCCTTGCGCAATACAGATAGATAGTCGATCGTGCAGGCCACTGTGGTCTTATAGAATATGGGGGGTAGCGCGCTGACGCCGGCAACGCCGAGTTGGCCTGCATACTCGGCCAGGGTGATCCCGTCTCGTAGCGACATGGCCGACACCAGGGCCAACACCGGTACACGTCCGCCGACCGCCGCCACGGTCTCTTTGAGGACTTGCTTCCGCTGCGGCAAGTCGAGGTACATGGAGCAGCCCGTCCCACCACTGACCCAAAACCCGGCTACGCCCGCACCGATCGAATCTTCGATGTGACGCTCCAACACTTCCAGAACAAGCCGCCCCTCACTGTTGAGCGGTGCCGGCAGGGCCGTGAGCACTCCTTGAAGCTTCGTCATGTGTCGTCCTTTTTCACAAGTTGATCTAAAACCGAATAAGCGGTCGACGCGCAAACCAGGGTTCACTGAGACGTCAGGCTCGCTGCTTCAATTCCCATAATTCCTGTTTTTCAGGCCCCATAAACCTGTCTGCTCTTCATGGAAATCTTCTCAGG
>JADFSR010000065.1 GCA_022560615.1 Gemmatimonadota bacterium | reverse complement strand
ACCGGGCGCAACCAGTCGTCAGAGGGAAGCGACACTGCCGGTGACCCGGTGCCGCTCGCCCAGTGGATCGTAGGGCAGTGGCAGATCACCGCCGAGAACGGGTCCGGTCCCCAGCTCACGATCTCCATTGACTCTGCCACGGCCACGACGCTCAACGGACACGTGATGCGGTTCATGTCCGGGAACACGGGGGTTGGCCCCGGCGAGTTCCGACCGTTTACCGGTAATGTGCGCCCGGACGAGTCCATCGAGTTCACCATCGAAATGGTCGATGCTCAGCCGTCAACCCGAATCCAGCTGGAACTGCATCGGATCGCCGCCGACTTGGAGGTCCGCCGTTTTCGCCTCGGGATGCAGAACATGACCGCGAACAACAGGGTGTGGATCGCGCGGAGGGTGAGGTAGGGTCTGCCTCTGAACGCCCGTGCTCATCTCAGGCATAAACCGTGCGCTCGAAGCGGTGCAGCAGCCAGAGTAGCGCCACTCCCGGAATGATCAGCCCCGGCACCATCAGCCACCACTCCGCCTGACCGTCGCTTGCGCCCCAGAACAGACGCATCGGGTAGTAGAGCGGTCCGGCTACGCTTCCGATCCACTGCCAGGGTGTGGGCACGAAGAAGAAGAGGAGAGGCACCGAGCCCCAGATCTGTACGGGCTTCAACAGCATCAGCGCCTGCACCTTGTTCTTGATAAAGACCGCGTAGACCAGAGCGACTATGGGGACTGCGAGCGAGGCGAGGGCCGCCGACGCCAGCAGCTCGAGCCAGGAGACCGAGACCAGATCCGCGAGCAGCACGCCGATCACCGTCAACAAGACGTTGAGCACCATCGCCGCCAACAGCCGGTAGCCGAGGAAGCTTCGCAACGAGAGCGGGCTGGCCTGGAGAGCCAGCAACGTGCCTTCGTCACGCTCTTCGACAAAGAGCATGCCGATGACGAAGCCAAGCAGTACCGGCTCCCCGGCGATCAATACGTTGCCCAGGATGAGCCCGTAGTAAGGTTCGAGCTCGACCCACTGGGCCACGAGATCCCCCACGAAAGGGATCAGCCAATGTAGGCCCAGACTGGCGACTGGCGTGACAAGCACGATGAAACTCAGGAAGAAGCCATCGCGCCAGATCAGTCGCACATCATTGGGCGCGAGCACCCTCATGGCCCTGATCACGTGCGTGTTCACGAGACGCGCTCGCCGCGCACGACAAAACGATCGATCGAGCGCGACGCCCAGAACAAGGCGGCACCGACAACCAGCGCGCCGTACACGAAGGCGTAAACCAACTGGAGCGGGTCGACCGGGAAGAAGGCGGTCTTGGCGAGCAGCAGCGGCGGCATCGAGGGCCACAGGTAGAACAGCGAACTCGGCCAGAGCTCGAAGTACCAGATGAGCGGGATATCGAACGCGAGCGAGGCGAATATCCCCGGAAGCAGGAAGTGGGTTATCGAGCGGTACCGCACCCCCACCGCTACCCCGACCCCGACGCCCATGCTCGCGCGCATCACTATGGCCAGCACCAGCCAGCCGAACGAGAAGCCCAGGCCATAGGCGACGACCGCCACGATCACGCTCTCCACCAGCGCTAATGTGGCCAGCGTGATCAACTTGGAGGCCAGGTACTCGGAGGGTCGCAGCGGCGAGACCATCACGACGTCGAGGGTGCCCTCGCCCCGCTCGAGCAGGATCAGCACACCCGCCAGAAAGACCGTCGTCAGGCTCACACCGTACATGACCAGCACCGGCATGAAGAACTCCAGCTGCTCGGGCGTGATCACAGCGCGGATGGCGAGGGATAATCCAAGGGTGGCACCCAGCACGATCAGATACACTTTGTGGCGTGCCTGAAGCTGCGAATCGAGTCGCAGTGTGCTGGACAGCCGGCTCATCCGAGTGCTCGCCGGCTCACGCGAGTTCCCGACCGGTCACGCGAATGAAGATGTTCTCGAGCGAAGTCTCCTGGGTGTGGACGGTCTGCAAGGACGGCTCGCGCAGCGCGGTCAGGAACGCCTGGTTCTCGGCCAGGCCCTCCAGCGGGAAGTCGCGCTCCTCGAGTGCTCCGTTGAGGCGGTATTCCACACGCACACGCCGCTCACCGTAACGGACTTTCAGCTCGCGCGGAGCGTCGATCAGAGCGATGCGCCCGTCGACCAGGAACGCCACACGATCACAGATCTCATCGGCCGTCGCCATGTCGTGGGTGGTGAGGAAAACCGTTGCGCCGCGCTCGCGGTGCTCGAGAATCAGGTCTTTGATACGCCGCGCGCTGAGCGGATCGAGCCCCGTGGTGGGCTCGTCGAGGAACAGCAGCCGTGGGCGGCACAGGATCGCGCGGGCAAAGCTCAAGCGCACGCGCATACCCTTCGAGAAACGCTCGACACGCACGTCGGCTTCCTTGAGCAGATCGACCTGCTCGAGCAGGTGGTCCAGATCCTCGGTCTCACCCTGATACAGCGAGGCGAAGTAGCTCAGATTCTCGCGCGCGGTGAGGCGGCCGAAATGAACAGGGAGCTCGAAGCCGACGCCGACCTGCTCGTACAACTCGGAGCCCCAGTCGCGCGACTCGCGCCCGAGGACGTTTACCTTGCCGCCGTATTTACGCAGCAGGCCGATGAGCACCTTCTGGGTCGTGCTCTTGCCCGCACCGTTCGGTCCCAGGAATCCGAAGATCTCGCCGTCCCCGACGGAGAACTCGAGATCGTTGACGGCTGGCTCCTTCGCACCCGGGTAGGTGAAGACCAGCCCGTTCACGTCGATCATGGCTCGGCTTGACCTCTGGGTTGCAACTCGAACAGCCAGAGATCTCCCGACGCGACCAGCTCCTGCAGCGCCGAGAGGCTATTGCCATACTTTCGGCTCCGTTCGGCCAACACGGCCGATACGATTTCGCGCTCCTGGATCCTGACCAACTGGCGTTCGTAGAGCTTCCCGTCTACGCGCAAGATGGCCCGGCCGTCCTCTTCGGCTTCCATGGGCCAATGTTTCCAGAGCTTGCCCCGGATCGTGTTCATGTAGCGCGAGGGTATGAAAATCCGCCCATCGTGCTCCATGACGTAGGTGGTGCGTGAGCGTGCCGGGTCCAGAAGTTGGAACTCGATCGTGGGATATTCTCGTAGGAAAGCCCAATCCGGCTCTTCGGATCCGCGTTGCCACTCGCCCGTTTCAAATGGGCCGGCAGCGATGATCGCCAAGGGGCCCGCGAACGGGCCATCATGGAATCGAGCCGCGGTAAGGGCCCCGATGACCGCTAGCACGAGGACCACGGTCGGGACCCCGAAGCCAACAAGAATTCGCCGTCTCCTCCCCATGCGAGTCCTCCCTCCAGAAGCAAAGTAGGTTCACCCAAGTGGGCGTCCAGGTGTCGCCGGCCCCGTTGCCTTTGACCGAGCGCTGGACTCTGAATATGCTAGCGGCTACGGCGAGTTGGTGCAGAGGCGCACATCCAGTCCCACGGGCCGAAAGCGCTAGGCGGTCTTGCCCACGAATAATCGAAACTCAGGTGCGAGGACGGTATCATGCTCAGACGTGTGACTTTGAATTCGCCGCTCGCGGCGGTGTTGGCTTTATATGCGACCGGCGCGTGCGCACAGCAGCCTGCGTCGCTCGACCGGATCACGCTGCCGCCCGGCTTCAGCATCGAAATCTATGCGGAAGGTCTGTCCAACCCTCGATCCATGGTTCTCGCGCCGAACGGGACGCTGTTCGTGGGTACCCGCGGCGCCCCGCCGACCCTGGCACGAGGTGTGTCGGCGGACGCCGGTCAGGTCTACGCCATACTGGACCTCGACAACGACCAGAAGGCGGACCGGGTCATCACGATCGATTCGGGTTTGAACGCGCCCAACGGTGTGGCGTTCCGAGACGGCTCTCTGTACGTCGCCGAGATCAACCGGATCTTGCGCTACGACGGCATCGAATCGCGTCTGGACGATCCGCCGGAGCCTGTGGTCGTGTCCGACGCGTTTCCCTCGGACTGGATGCACGGCTGGAAGTTCATCGCCTTCGGCCCGGACGATAAGCTCTACGTCCCGGTCGGCGGCCCCTGTAACGTGTGTGATCGGGAAGACGAGGAGCCTCGGTACGCTTCGATCACTCGCATGAATCCGGACGGCAGCGATCTGGAAGTGTTCGCGAGCGGGATTCGCAACTCCGTCGGGTTCGACTGGCATCCGGTGACGAACGAGCTGTGGTTTACCAGCAACGGGCGTGACGGGTTGGGCGACGAGACACCACCCGACGTCCTGAACCGTGCGGATCGCCAAGGCATGCACTTCGGCTTCCCGTTTTGTCATGCCGGAGATCTTCCGGATCCGCAGTTCGGGGACTCGAGACGTTGCAGCGAGTTCGCGCCTCCGGCGCTCGATCTCGGACCCCACGTGGCGGCTTTGGGGATGCGCTTCTATACGGGTGACATGTTTCCCGAGCGGTATCGGAACCAGATTTTCATTGCCGAGCACGGGTCGTGGAATCGAAGCCCGGCAGCCGGACACACGGGTTATCGACTGATGGTCGTGCACCTGGACGGCAATCGCCCCGTCGAATACGAGGTGTTTGCGGAAGGTTGGCTTCAGGAAAACAACACGGCGTGGGGACGGCCCGTAGACGTGCTCGTGATGCCGGACGGCGCGCTGCTGTTAACCGACGACGGAGCCGGGGTAATTTATCGGATCAGTTATTCGAGGTAGGGCTCCCGAATAGGGGATCCGGACCGCGGGGGCCCGCTACTGGACCCGGAAAGTAATCGGCAACTGAATCCAGACCTGGACGACCTTTTCCCGGTTCAGAGCCGGCGAAAACCTGAAGACGTCCGCCACCTGAAGGGCCGCCTCGTCCAGCTGGATGTGACCCGAGCTCCGAGCAACTCTCCTGTCCAGCACTTGGCCTTCTTCGGAAATGAAGAACCAGACGACCACCTGCCCACCGATTCCGGCATTCCGAAGCAAGGGAGGATACTCCCTCATCAAGGCCGCCTGGACCTCCCGCCTGTTCTTGATCTCCGGGTGTACGGTCATCGGCGTGAATACCGGAGCGGATGATACATCTACCGCTCCGTCGTTGGTGGGCGGCGGCGCCAACACCTCCACAGGATTGTCCGCGAACGTGGTCGGGGCGATGGTGATATCGGTGTCGATTTCCCTCAGGGCCATCACGGGTGTCGCGGGCCGGGAAATCGCCTCGGGTGGCGGCGGAATCTCGATCTTCGGAAGAACGTCGATCACCTCCAACTCTCCGGCCGTGAAAGAGATGTCCGCCGCCGTCTGCGTCGGCCAGAACTGAAAGAGCATAAAATGGAAAACCGTCGCTGCGATCATCGAGCCCCAGAGCCACGATCCGAAGGACTTCTTGAATCGGTCGTTCGCCGTCTCGGATTTCTCGGATTTAGTGTTCTCCGCCTCAGCGGGAATAGCCATCGCGTTCATGTCGGGTCCTCTTCATGTCGGAATCGCTCTTGAACCATGGGATCCAGCCAAGCAAAGGGACCCACGGCCAGCTGCTCATTGGGCAAAGGCCGTGCCAGTCGTCACTTCGAGCCCTGATGGCCATTCTGGCGGTGCTCCGCGGTGAGCCCTGGGGTCGTTGTCCCCCCGAGGGGACGTTTGAGGTCCTCGGCCGAGGACGACCAGGAGGCAGGCCTAAGCGACCTAGCGCAGGCCCAAGTGACCAGAAGGCAGGTCCAAGTAACGCTATGCTCGGGGAGTAGGGCTTTGCATATATGAGTAAGTCGGTGAAAGCCTCTCCTGGAGGAGGTGTCGAATGCTTGCGAGGCCACTGTGAGGCACTGGGACGTTCTGGGTCTGTTGTTGATGAGCGCGGTCGCCATGTCCGCGTGTGACCGCGAACCGCCCCACAGTATCGTGCCGATACCGCGGAGCTTTGAGGCAGGGGAAGGTGTCTTCGTCCTCGACGAGTCGAGTGCCATAACGCTGACCGACCCGAGTGATGACGAGGCTCGGGAGGTGGTGGAGCTCTGGCCCGGGTCGGCACGGGGCTCCCGTTACCCTTTTCCGCAGACGGTGCGCTCCGCGTGGGTGTCGACGGAAGTGGAGGTCCGGAGAGCTACCGACTCACGGTGTCCGAGTCGGGCATCTCGATCGCAGCGGGTGATCACGCGGGCCTCTTCTACGGGTTGCAGACGCTGTCGCAGCTCCTCCCCCCGGGGATGGGGGACGGCGTGGGGCTGGGGGACGGGGTGCGGCTGGGGGACGGTGGGCCGGGGCGCGGTTCCGGGTCGGCTGCGGCGCCGCTCGAGGTTCGCTCCGTACGAATCGACGACGCCCCCCGCTTCCCGTACCGCGGGATGCACCTCGACGTGGCTCGGCACTTCTACGGTCCGGACTTCGTGAAGCGCTACATCGACATGCTCGCGCGTTACAAGATCAATCGCTTTCACTGGCACCTGACCGAGGACCAGGGCTGGCGCATCCAGATCGACCGTTATCCGCTGCTGACCGAGGTGGGCGGGTACCGCGCGCAGACCCACGTCGGACACGGCCGTGACGAGTTCAACGGGGATGGCAAGCGGTACGGCGGCTTCTACACGAAAGACGAGATCCGCGACATCGTGGCGTACGCCGAAGCGCGCTACGTGACGATCGTTCCGGAGATCGAGATGCCAGGGCACTCCCTGGCGGTGCTCGCCGCCTACCCTGAGCTCGCCTGCACCCCAGGCCCCTTCGAGGTGGGGATGACGTGGGGCGTCTTCGAGGACATCTACTGCCCCTCGGAAGAGACCTTCACGTTCCTCGAGAACGTACTCACCGAGGTCATCGAGCTCTTCCCGGGCGAGCTGATCCACGTGGGTGGGGACGAGGCGCCGAAGGAGCGCTGGGAGGAGAGCGAGTTCGTCCAAGAGCTCATGGAACGCGAGGGCCTCGTAGACGAGAACGAAGTGCAGAGCTGGTTCATCCGGCGTATCGAGCGCTTTCTGAATGCGAACGGGCGTCGACTCATCGGGTGGGACGAGATCCTCGAGGGTGGTTTGGCACCGAACGCGACGGTCATGTCGTACCGGGGGACCATCGGCGGAATCGAGGCGGCCAGGCAAGGACACGACGTGGTCATGACGCCGTACAGCCACCTCTACTTCGATTTCTACCAAACGGAGGACCAGGAGAGTGAGCCGCTCGCAATAGGCGGCTTCCTGCCGCTCGATACCGTCTACTCGTACGAGCCCGTCCCCGCGGAGCTGACGCCCACCGAGGCCAGGCACATCCTCGGGGCTCAGGCGAACGTCTGGACGGAGTACATGACGACCGAGGCCTACGTGGAGTACATGGTCTTCCCGCGCATGTTGGCGCTCTCCGAGGTCGTCTGGTCGCCCACGGACAGCAGAGACTTCGACGGCTTCGTCGAGCGCCTGGATTGGCACTTCGACCGGCTCGAGGCGCTCGGGGTCAACTACCGACCGCTGGACCCCTGACCATGGCGTTCGTCGGTTCCCTTCCAGATGAGCCCAGTCTCGAGTCCAATCGCAAGCGCGCCAAGTCGCTGCTCCGCGATCTACGCGGTGCCGACGCGACGGCGCTTACGCGTCTAAGTACTCATCATCCCCGCTTCCAGCACCGCGGAGACGAGACGATCGCACCCGATGAGGTCCGGCTCGCCGACGCCCAGCTCGTGATCGCCCGTGAATACGGGTTCTCGAGTTGGCCCCGTCTGACGCTACGCATCGAACAGATGAGCGCGAGCTTCTCCGATCGTCTGAAGATGTTCCTCCAGCAGGCATGTGGGGGCTCTCTCGAACAAGCGAATCGGATGCTCGAGCACGATGTCGGACTCGCCCAGGCGGACCTGTACGCCGCCTGCGCGACTGGCGACAGTGTTCGGGCGCTCGCGCTCCTGGAAGAGGATCCGAAGCTGGCGAGCGCGCCAGGCGGCAGTCTCGGCTGGCCGCCGATCCTCTACGTCGCTTTCTCCCGATTCGCCGGAGAAGGTGAGAAGCGTCGCGGAGCGCTGGCCGAGATCGCCGAGCGGCTGCTCGACTTAGGGGCCGATCCGAACAGCCACTACCTGTTCGATACCAAGGATCCGGAAAGCCGGGTCCCGGCGCTCTGCGGGGCGACCGGTGACTCGAACCAGCCAGCCGTCGCGCGTCTGTTACTCGAGCGCGGAGCCGAACCCAATGATGCCGAGTCGATCTTCCATGCGGCCGAGGCCATGAACGACGAGTGTTTGGCGATGCTCGTAGCGCATGGGGCCGACGTCAACGCGGATCCAAACCCCTACGGCAACCGACCGATCTACTTTCTCTTCGGCTACCGCCAGGCTCACGTGGGGTCGCAGACGACCCTACGGGGCATTCGCTGGCTCCTGGAGCACGGCGCGGATCCCAACCGCACCAGCACCGAAGAGGAAGAGACTGCGCTACAACTCGCGGTGCGGAACGGCTGGGGCGTGGAGTCGCTCAGGCTTCTCCTCGACCACGGCGCCGACGTAGATACGAAGCGGAAGGACGGGAAAACCGCCTACCAGCTCGCGATCCTCCACGGAAATATCGAGGGCGCGACGCTGCTCGCGGAGCACGGCGGCGAGGTGACACTCGATCCGACCGAGCGCTTTCTCGCCGAATGCGGTGCAGGCAATCGCGTCGGCGCGCAGTCACTGCTCTCGAAGGACCCGGACCTGGTCCAGCGCCTGACCCCCGAGCAGCAGCGGATTCTCCCTGCGGCGGCGGGTATTCCGAACGACGAAGCCGTTCGACTCCTGCTCGAGTTCGGCGTCCCGATCGATGCGAAGGATGCCGATGGAACGACCGCCCTGCACATGGCGGCCTGGAGCGGCCATCGTTCCACCGTCCGGATCCTACTGGCGGCGGGACCGTCCCTCGAGGTGCTCGATGACACGCATGGCGCAACAGCGCTGGGTTGGGTCGCCCACGGATCGACATGGTGCCGCAACCCGGAGGGTGACTACGCCGGGATCGCGGAGGATCTCATCGCTGCGGGCGCGTTGTTCAGTTCCCCCAATTCCGACGTCGATTCGTCGCTCTCGATGGCCAGCGACGAGGTCGCCGACGTCCTGCGCCGCTACGGCGCCGTGGACGGGTGATGAGTCGGTCGACCAGCGTTACCGCTCGACGAAATTGAAGTCGGCCGGGCCGCGCCGCCGCACCAGTATCACGGCGTCGGCGCCGCCGGAAGGAACGTCCCAGGAGTGATTCATCCGCGCAGGGATCACTACATAGCTCCCTGGCGAGAGTGAGTGGGTCTCCTCGCCGAGTACCAACGTGACGTTCCCGCCCAGAACCGCGACGTACTCGGTATGGGTGTGCCAGTGCAGGTCGAAGTGCGAGCCCGCGGGGAACTTGGCATAGTAGATCGGCCCGCCGCTGTCCGGATCCGTGCCGAGCTGCGCCGTCCGGGTGCCTTGCGCGAAGCGAGGTGTGTTGCCGGGCGGGCCCCACTCAATGTCGTCGAGATTGATTACGAGCGGATCATCCGGTGACTGGGCTGGCTCTTGCGATCGACCCTCCGAGTACCCCCCGGCCGTCAAGAGCACAGCCAGGAGGGCATTACGGAATAGCCCTCCCGCGATGTGGGTCGTTCTCATATCACGCCCCCAGATGGTGATGGTCCCTAGTACACCACCGCCATCCCGTCCTTGTGCGGTGTCGACCCCCCGATCATCGCACCGGTCTCCCGATCGAAGATGATGATCTGCGCGCCTCCCACCCCTCCGCGGGTCGTTCTCCGCCGGATCTCGTGACCCATCGCCTCGAGCTGGACCAATACCGCCTCGTCGATGCCGGGCTCGACGGTCACGTTCATCCCGCCGCCGTGATTGATCCGAGGGATCTCGACGGCTTGCTGCGCGTTCATTCCGAATTCGACGACGTTGAGGAAGATCTGCACGTGCTGCTGGGGCTGAACGGCGCCGCCCATGGCCCCGAAGGTCATCAAGAACTCGCCGTCCTTGAACGCCATCGCCGGGATGATCGTGTGGAAGGGGCGCTTGTGCGGCTCGACCACGTTGACGTGGCCGGGCTCACGCGAGAAGAGCGCGGCCCGGTTCTGTAGCGGGAAGCCGGTCCCCGGAGCGACGAGGCCGGAGCCGAAGCCCCCGTAGATGCTGTAGATGAACGAGACGGCGTTGTGGTCCTTGTCCATGACCTCGAGCAGGATCGTGTCTCCGTTTCCGTTGATGCCCGACTCGGGACGTCGCATGGCCCTGTTCGGGTCGATGCGCTCGAATTGCTGGCGGGCGTATTCGGTAGAGATCATCTCCTCGATCGGGAGATCGTTGAACTCCGGATCCGCGTTCCACTTGGCGATGTCTGCGTAGGCGAGCTTCTTGGCTTCGATGATGTGATGGAGGTACTCCGCGGAGTTATGGCCCATCGCACCGAGGTCGACGTTGCCGAGGATCTTGATCATCTCGAGCGCCGCGATGCCCTGCCCGTTGGGCGGCAGCTCGTAGAGCCGGTAGTCCCCGTAGTCGGCGAAGATCGGCTCGACCCACGTCGAGGTGTGATCCGCGAAGTCCTTCATGGTGAGGAAGCCGTCGTGCGAGTCCGAGTACGCCACGATCGCTTCCGCGATGGGTCCTTTGTAGAAGGCGTCCCTGCCGTGTTCGGCGAGCAACCTGAACGAGTGAGCCAGATCCGGGTTGCGGAACACGTCGCCGGCCCTGGGCGCGCGTTCACCGTCGATGAGCAGCGCAGCCCTCGTGGAGGGCTCCTGATTCCGTTCGAGCCCGCGCCAGGCGCCTGCGATGATGGGCGAGACGGCGAAGCCATTTTCCGCATAGTAGATCGCCGGTTCGAGGACCTCGGCCATGGTCATCGTCCCGTACTTCTCGAGCACCTCGAACCATCCGTCGACCGCACCGGGCACCGAGACCGAGTAGATACCACGGATGCTATTCATGTCGTGCTTGTCCAGACGTTCGTTGAGAGCGTCGAGCGTCATCGTGTATGGGGAGCGTCCGCTCGCGTTGATGCCGACCAGCTTATCTTCCGCCGCGATGTAGATCATGATGAACGCGTCGCCGCCGAGGCTCGTGCTGTTGGGCTCGACCAGGGTCAGCACGGCGGCGGTAGCGACCGCCGCGTCGATGGCGTTGCCGCCCTTCTTCAGGATGTCGAGTCCGGCGTTCGCGGCCAGCGGTTGGCTCGTGGCCACGACCCCGCGGAGGCCCATGGCCGGGGAACGCAGTGTCTCGTACGGGAATCCTTCGTTGAATTGTGCCTCTGCGTTTTCCATGTTCAGACCGAGCAAGAGGGCGGGGAGCAGTACGACGAGAGCCTTGAGCCGACGTTCGGTGGTGGAGTTCAGCATGGTCTTCCTCTCGGTATCAGTTGCCCGGATGGTACTGGCGCTCAATGTGTCCGCCGAGATCCGCTCGGTAAAGGGTAGGCAAACCGGATGCGCTAATGGCGGCTCCTTTTTTTGCGGGTGGAAGGGAAAGGAACCGACGGCCCTCTTCCACCCTCGTGCCACGCCTTTGCGGTCGCTATAGTGACGTTACCACGAATCGCCTAGCCAGGAGGACGGCAGATGAGCCTACGATCGTCGACTTCGCTTCTGGGCCTGTGCCTCGCCATCGCCGCGGCAGGACCTCTCTCCCCCGCCGCCGCTCAGCAGTGGGTGATGCCCCGGACCCCCGATGGTCATCCGGACCTGCAGGGAAACTGGAACAACGCGACGCTCACTCCACTCCAGCGGGGTAGGAACCAGGAGGGGCCGACCTTTACCGCCGAACAGGTTGCCCGGCTCGAAGGGCGGGCAGAGGACCGCTACATCGTCGACGCCCAGCCGAGCGACCCGGACCGTCCGCCACCGGAGGCGGGCATCACGATCGTCGGTTACAACCAGGTCTGGTACCATCGAGGTGACCTGGTAGCCGTCATCAACGGAGAGGCCCGGAGCTCGCTCATCACGAATCCGTCGAACGGCCGCAGGCCCTCCCTCACAGCAGAGGCCCAGCGGCTGCGGCAGGAGCGGAGAGACTTCAGGAGGCAGTTCGGGCAATCCGACCACCCCGAGCTACGCACGCTGACGGATCGCTGCCTCATGTTCGGCCCGAACGTAGGCCCGCCGATGCTCCCCAACGGCCGCTACAACAACAACTACACGATCGTCCAGACCGCGGACTACGTGATGATCAACGCCGAGGTCATCCACGACACTCGGATCATCCAGCTCGGCGAGCCCGATCGGTTGCCTGCTCATATAAGGCCGTGGATGGGCGATTCTTGGGGTCATTGGGAGGGGGATGTGCTCGTTGTCGAGACGACCAATTTCCATCCGATGCAGGAGTTCAACGGCATCCCCGCCGCGGCCGGTCTGAAGGTGACCGAGCGCTTCAACAGGATCGACGAGGAGACGATCCTATACGAGTTCACGATCGACGATCCGGAGACCTACACTCAGTCGTGGGGCGGCGAGCTTCCGTTCAAGAAGTTCCACGACTACCTCTACGAGTTTGCGTGTCATGAGGGCAACTACTCCATGGCCGCCATGCTGACCGGCGCACGTTTCGAAGAGAGCCAGGCCGAGCAAAACAGGCGCTGACAGAGGTGAGCTGCTAGAGCTCAGGGCCTCTCGACCGTTGTCTTGGCCAGGGACTATCGTGGGGGGGCTCATGTACTTACATCTCTTCAGGAATCCCCTTTGCCAGGAGGACGGCACATGAGCACGCGATCTTCGACTTC
>JADFSR010000064.1 GCA_022560615.1 Gemmatimonadota bacterium | reverse complement strand
ACAAGACACCTACTCGATCAGCGCGGCTGACATCAACGGTGACCAGACCCTCGACCTGTTCTTGAGCCACTGGACATCGTCGTTCGGACACGGTGGTGGATTCCTTTGGGCGAATGACGGTGCGGGATCGTTTACGGACATCACGACGCAGGCCGGGCTCGATGTCCTCGAGTTCACCGCAACGTTCACCGCCAATTTCTCCGACATCGACGGGGACGCTGATCTCGACCTGTTGGTATCGAGCGACTTTGGGACCAGCAAGGTGCTCTTGAACGACGGAGGGGTGTTCAGTGAGTCCACGGGCTCCGTTCTGACCGACCAGAACGGGATGGGGTCAGCCGTGGGCGATTACGACGGCGACGGGGACATGGATTGGTTCGTATCGAGCATTCTTGAATTGAACACGACCAAGTCCGGCAACCGGCTCTACCAGAACGACGGCTCAGGCACGTTCACCGACGTGAGCCAATCGGCCGGGGTACGTAGCGGCTACTGGGGTTGGGGAAGCTGCTTCGCGGACTTCGACAATGATGGCTGGCTCGACTTGTTCCACGTTAACGGCTGGCCACGGGACGATCTCCAACAGTTCGTGGCCGATCCTTCCCGCCTGTTCATGTCCAACGGGGATGGGTCGTTCACGGAAGCCTCTTTAGCCAACGGCCTGATGGACGACGGACAGGGACGGGGCGTGGTCTGCTTCGACGCCGACCGCGACGGCGACATCGACATCTTCGTATCGAACAACGGCGCCGCGCCGCGCTTCTACGTGAACCAGCTTGACCAGGGTAACTACTTGGGGGTGGTTCTGAGGGGCCCGTATCCCAACACCCAAGGGATCGGCGCCCTCATCACGATCACTCCCTCGACCGGGGGTACTCAGGTGAGAGAGATCCGGGCAGGTAGCAACTACGTGTCACAGAATCCTGCCGAAGCACACTTCGGGCTGGGGGACGCCACGAGCGTGGATCTGTCCGTGCGATGGCCCGATGGGATGACGTCGAACCTCTCAGATGTCGCGGCCAACCAACTCCTCGTCGTGTCTCACCCCGGCCTCTAATTTACGGGGGCCCGGGGTCCTTCACCCACTTCATATCGCACAAACCCCAGCACCCCTGCGTCCGCCGGCCCTGGGGGCCGCGCTCTAGTGATGCCCGACAGCCGCCCGTCGTCTACGAGCTCCTGCATTGCGTCGTGGAGCCTCGTAAGGCGCTCCGACGACATGCCCACGCTTCTCCGGCGTGGAGCGCTCAAGCGCCCGAGGTCCCGCCGATGCTGATGCGTTGGAGGCTACGGTACAGCCCGACACCCCGAGCGTGAGCGTAAGGGTGAGTGTGAGCAACGCTGTCCTTGAGCTGATCACGCGCATGATGCCTCCTCGTGGCGGTCAGTCGCGGACGACAAGTGGGTATTGTACGGCGAGGATCGGCAAGACAAAAGGTTGACGGAGAGGAGTATATGTTGAAGAAGTATGTGTTGCCGGACAGAAACGTTATCCTGTTTCGTGCCGCCCATGACGGCGCGGCCGGCGGTCTGGGGTTCGCGAATCCCTGAGCACTGAATACCCGTACGGCGCTATGCGTATACTCAACAAACGTTCGCCCTCGAGGGAGTTGCCGCGCAAGCGATGAAGCCAATGGAACCGATTGACCCGGATCGTGGAGGGTACAGCGAGGGAGTTGGCTACGCGCTGTGGTGCGCCTCTTTCTTGAGTCTCGCCGGCCTGCACCGCATCTACCTGGGGAAGTACGGAACCGGCATCCTCTGGCTGCTCACGTTGGGACTCTTCGGGATCGGCACGATCGTCGACCTGTTCAGGATGAAGAAGCTCGTCCGGGACGCCAATATCCGGGAGGGCTACCTCCCACATCCGCGCTGGGCGGCCGAACTCAACCGGATGGCGCACTCGCCTGCCGCACTTCCGACAGCACCCGAGAAACCCCTCAAGCATCAACTGCTCGACGCCGCGATGGCACTGAAGGGCGAGCTCTCCGTTACCGAGGGCGTGGCCGCCACGGGAGCCAGCTTCGAGGCGGTCGAGAACACGCTCAACGAACTCCTCGAGACCGGCTACGTCGATATCGACAATCGCCCCGACAGCGGCGTGATCGTCTACCGTTTCACGGAACTGCGGTAGAGTTCACGGATCTCGCGTAAAACCGGACGACGTCCTCCCGGACGACATTCTGATTGGCAGGGTCCGGAGTCTGATCGGCAGGGTCCGGAGGTGGACGTCCTCAGGGCGCCCCAGTCAGCTCCTCACTCAGCCTGCGGAGCTTTCTGCGAGCCTCCTCGTCATACGCCTGGTCGTTCGCGCGGGCGGGCCGCATGCGATTGAAGTAGCCGCCACTGCCGATGTCGGGTGACGTGATCAGCCGCATCACCGCGTCCGCCCCCTCGCCGACGGTGGCCCTCGGCGTGAGTCCCGCCCTCCTCACCATGCCCGTGTCCATGTAGGTAGCCGGATGTAGCGCGTTCACGACCACATCGGTTCCCGCCAGCTCCTCGGCCAGGTCGAACGTGAACATGATCTGAGCGAGCTTGCTCTGAGAATAGGCGCGCCCACCGCTGAAGTTGTTCTCGATCATCACGTCGTCGAAATCGATCGCCTGCTGAGCACCCGACGACACGTTGACGATACGTGAGGGGGCGCTCGCGCGGAGTCGAGGTAAGAACATCCGTGTGAGAAGGAAGTGCGAGAGGTGGTTCACCTGGAAACGCAGCTCATGCCCGTCCTGCGAGATCATCCGTTCATCGGGCGCCCTTCCGAAACCGGCGTTGTTGACGAGCACGTCGAGTCGGTCGTAGTCGCGCAGGATCGTCTCACCGAACTCCCGGATCTGGTCGATCGATGAGAAGTCTGCCGCGTAGAAGCGGGCGTTCCCGATGCCCTCGCTCTCGATCGCCTCGACGACCGCCATCCCCCGCTCACGGTTCCGGCCGTGCACGATGACGAAAGCACCCGTCGCGCCGAGTCTGCGCGCGACCTCGCGCCCTAGTCCGCTCGTCGAGCCCGTGACGAGGACGACCTGCTGCCCGGGTCGGGGGGTCGACTGCGCGTCGACAGCCGGTGCGCCGAAGGCCGACGTGCATGCGAGACCGGCCAAGAGCACCGCGAGTCGCAGCGCACCCGGTGAGAGCGATGCCCTATCGTCTTTACGATTCTTACTCAGGTCCATTCGTCGTTGACTCCTTCCTCCCGGTCTCTACGTCGCCTCTCGGTCCTGAATAGCGGCGGCGCGCTATCAGAAATCAAGGGCAACTGGTCCTGGATTCAGGAACGCCCAGCGATGTGGGAGGCGAAAGATCGGCTTGTTTGACGGGTCTGGACCGCCCTCGCTAGCCGAGATCGGGACGGACGGGACAGGCCCATGGCGCTTGCAGCCCCATACGTCTTAGACGCATCTTGTCTGCCATGTCCGATCCCGTCGCCCGCCTGAACACGGCTCTCCAGGGCCGTTACGCGATCGAGCGTGACCTCGCTCACGGCGGCATGGCCACCGTCTATCTGGCCAAAGACCTCCGGCACGAGCGGAAGGTCGCGCTGAAGGTCCTGAAGCCGGAGCTCGCAGCCATCGTCGGGGCCGAGCGGTTCCTGGCCGAGATCAAGACGACGGCCAACTTGCACCACCCGCATATCGTGCCGCTTTTCGACTCGGGTCAGGCAGACGGCTTCCTTTTCTACGTCATGCCCCTCGTCGAAGGCGAGTCGCTGAGAGAGAGGCTGATACGTGAAAAACAGCTTCCGATCGGTGACGCCCTCGAGATCACGACGGCGGTGGCGAGCGCGCTTGACTACGCCCACCGTCACGATGTCATACATCGCGACATCAAACCAGAGAACATCCTGCTTCACGACGGTCACGCGATGGTGGCTGACTTCGGCATCGCACTCGCGGTAAGCGCGGCGGGCGGAAGCCGACTGACCCAGACAGGCATGTCTCTCGGGACACCTAAGTACATGAGTCCCGAGCAGGCTATCGGCGAGGGTGACCTGGATGCGCGCTCCGACATGTATTCTTTGGCCTGCGTGACCTACGAGATGCTCGCGGGCGAACCTCCACATGTGGGCCGGACCGCCCAGGCCATCGTGGCCAAGGTGATCACGGAGGAGGCCACCCGGCTCACGGCCCTTCGCGACACGGTCCCTCCGCACGTGGATGCCACCGTGCACAAGGCGTTGCAGAAGCTGCCGGCAGATCGGTTCGCCAGCGTGGCCGACTTCGCCGAAGCTCTGGCCAACCCGGGCGTGGCCACCCCAACGCGAGCGCCGGCTCGGAGGAGGCCTGCGCTCCCGGCCCTTCTGGGCGCCGGTGGACTAGGACTGGCCGTCGTGGCCGTGGTCGTTTCGGTGCTCATGCGTGGAGGCGATGGGGGAGGCCCTATCGACTCCGTGGCCGTGTTGCCGTTCGAGAACACGAGCGCCGATCCCGATGGAGCGTACCTGAGCGAGGGGATTACCGAGAACCTGATCGACCGGCTCTCCGAGCTGACTGACTTGCGGGTGGTGCCCCGGGGGATCTCGGCTCGTTACAGGGGAGAGGACCTCGACCTAGCCGTGGTAGGCGCAGAGCTGAACGTCCGGGCGCTGGTGACGGGGCGGGTTGGCGAGATAGGTGACCGGTTGGTGGTCCGCGTCGAGCTGATCGATGTAGCCGAGCTCGCTCAGTTGTGGGGTGCCCAGTATGACGAGGGGATCGCAGATATTCTCGAGGTGCAGGCGGAGCTCGTGGCCCAGATCTCCCGCGAGCTCCGGATACGCCTGTCACCCGAGGATGAACGGAGCTTGACTCGTCACGACCCCGAGAATTCGCAGGCCTATCAGCTCTACCTGAAGAGCCGTTACCACACGTTGAAGATCAGCCCCGAGGGCATCGCTCGAGGTCTGGAGTACGCGCAGCAGGCCGTCGATCTCGACCCGAACTACAGTCTCGCGTATGCCGCTTTGGCCGACGCCTTGCTTGCCTCCGGTTTCCAAGGGCTGATGCCCACCGAGGACGCTTATCCCAGGGCTCGGGCCGCGGCGTTGAAGGCGATCGAGCTCGATGAGACGGTCTCTCAGGCCCGGCTCGAGATGGCCCTCGTTCGCTGGTTCGTCGATTGGGATTGGACCGGAGCCCTCGGCGATGCGGAACGGGCCGTCGAGTTGGACCCCACGAACCCGGACGCGCTGAGCATGAACGGGATGTTTCTATGTAACCTGAATCGCGTCGACGAAGGCATCGCTCTGACGCTCCGCGCGGTAGAGCTGGATCCTTTCACGCCTGACAATGTCCAGAACCTGGGGCTCTGTTACGGTAACGCACAGCGGTACGAGGAGGCTCTGGCCAACGCTACTGAGGTGCTCGAGCTGGAGCAGAACAACCTCCGAGCGCGATTTGACAGACCGACCTACCTCGAGAGGCTCGGCGAGCACGACGCCGCCACTGCAGCGATGCTCCAGGCGCTCGAGTCGGCAGGATTGGATCCCGCCACTAGCTTGGAAATGGCGAGGCTGTACGCAAGGATGGGACGTCTTCAGGATGCCAGGGACATCATCGATCGTGTTGACTTGGGCGCCGCCGATCCGGTGATACTAGCTGAGGTCTTCGCCGACCTGGGAGAACGGGACTTGGCTTTCGACGCACTCGAGCGTGCGCTCCGGGAACGATCCAGTCGGCTTCCGTTCTTGGTGAGGAGGGGCCTTGCTCCTCTTCACGACGATCCGCGGTTCGACGACCTTCTCGATCGGGTCGGGCGATAGCTGTTCGGACGTGTCCCTCTGTCAGCCGACGATCTGCGGTATCAGCGTGCCGGCCACGTCCGTGAGCCGCATGTCGCGGCCGCTGAATCGGTAGGTCAGCTTCGTGTGGTCTATGCCCAGCAGGTGTAACATGGTCGCGTGCAGGTCGTGCGCCGACACGGGCTGCTCCACCGCCTTGTAGCCGAAGTCGTCGGTCGCGCCGATGACCTGCCCGCCCCGGATTCCCGCGCCGGCCATCCAAGCCGTCATGGCGCCGGGGTTATGGTCGCGGCCCACGCCGCGCTGCGAGATCGGCATCCGCCCGAACTCCCCGTGCCATACGATGAGCGTGGTATCCAGAAGCCCACGCGCCTTGAGGTCCGTCAACAGGCCAGCAATCGGGAGATCCGACTCGGCAGCATGCTGTGTGTGATTCTCCACGATGTTGGTGTGTGCATCCCAGGTGTCGGTGTTCTGATTGCCGAGGCCGCCCTGGAAGAGCTGCACGAACCGGACGCCGCGCTCGATGAGCCGCCGCGCCATCAGGCACTGCCGCCCGAACGGCTCGGTGATCTCGTTGTCGAGGCCGTAGAGCTTTTTGGTCAAGTCGGACTCAGACGACGTGTCGATCGCCTCCGGGGCACAACCCTGCATCCGGTAGGCGAGCTCGTACGACGAGATGCGAGCCGAGAGCTCGGAATTGCCGGGATGTTTCTCCATGTCGATCTCATTCAGCTTCGCCAGCACGTCCAGCCGAGCGCGCTGTGCTTCCGGCGTCATCCCTTCCGGGGGCTCGAGGTCGACGATCGGGTCACCCGAAGCGCGGAACTGCGTGCCCTGGTAGCTCGCCGGCATGAAGCCCGCGGACCAGTCGTTCGGGCCACCGAGCGGCCCACCCCGATAGTCGGTCATCACGACGAACGCCGGCAGGCTCGAGCTCTCCGACCCGAGACCGTAGGTCACCCACGAGCCCACGCTCGGAAAACCCATGCGGATCTGGCCGGTCTGCATCTCGTAGGTCGCCTGGACGTGATCGTTCGATCGCCCGTACATCGAGCGAATGAAGGCGATCTCGTCGACGTGCTTCGCGATGTGCGGAAAGATCTCGGATACCTCGATCCCGCTCTCGCCGTACCGGTCGAAGGAAAACGGGCTCGGCATCAGCGGACCCGGATAGCCCTGACGCACGACGATGTTTCCATCCACGTGGGTGTCCAGCGGCTGCCCCGCGTACCTCGTGAGCGCCGGCTTCGGATCGAAGGTGTCGACGTGGCTCACTCCGCCACTCATGAACAGCGAGATCACGGCGGTGGCGCGCGGAGCAAAGTGCGGCGCTTTCGGCGCGAACGGGTTACCCGGCACCGGCTCGTCGCACGGCCCCGGAACTTGCGGCTCCGCCGCCAACAGTCCTTCGCGGTCGAGAAGATGGGCGAGGGCCACTCCGGCTATACCGCCGCCCGACTGAAAGAGGAAGTCGCGACGCGACCAAAACGTCTTCTCGTGACATCCGCACTGATGACTCATGCCTCACCTCAGGTAGAGGAACTCGCTCAAGTTGAACATCACGTGTGTGAGATCCACCAGCGAACGCTCTGCGACGAGTTGACCGCCGATCTCCGCCTCCGCTTCCGTGGGAGGCCTCGTCAACGCGATTCGGTACGCTAGGTCGACCTGCCCCGCCACGTCGTTCGGCGCTTCCCGCTCCACTCGCTCCGCGAACAGGCTGGCCTGCCCGAGCACGAACGGATTGTTGAGAAGCGTCAGCGCCTGCGTCGCCACCGTGGACACGTTGCGGGAAGCCGTCGTCACGCCCTGGTCGGGGAGGTCGAACGTCTCGAAGAACGGGAAGACCAGCGAACGGCGCCGATAGACGTAGACGCTGCGGCGCCACACTGCCGGGCCGTCCGGCTGGTTGTCCCAGCGACCATGCGCCTGACCCGCCAGAATCTCCTCAGGTATGTATGGGAACACCGGTGGCCCGCCGACGGTGAGGTCGATGCCTCCGCTCGAAGCCATGATGGCGTCTCTGATGATCTCGGCCTCGAGCCGCCGAATGCGGAAGCGCCAGAGGCTGAAGTTCTCCGGATCGTTGGCGATGTTGCTGGCATCCTCGTACGCCGACGCCATCTGATAGGCCTCGGACGTCATCATCAGACGGTGCATCCGCTTGACGCTCCAGCCGTTACTCGCGAACTCCACCGCCAGCCAGTCGAGGAGCTCAGGGTGGGTCGGGGGATCGCCGACCGCGCCGAAATTGTCGAGCGTAGCGACGATGCCACGTCCGAAGTGATGGTACCAGATCCGGTTCACGAACACGCGTGCCGTCAGCGGGTTCCCCTCGGAGGTCAGCCACTGTGCGAGCGCCAGGCGCCGGCCGGACGTGCGCCCGTCGGGCCGGGAAATTTCCGTCGGCGGATCGCCGTAGGTCGCGACCTTGACGAAACCAGGCGACATCACCGGTCCCAGGTTGAAAGGGTCGCCGCGGATGAGAAGGTGACTCGTCGGAACCTCGTACCGTCCCGGCCCCTCGTGCAGGTAGCTGCCGGGCTCGTCCGGTGGCACTCGGCACGCGGGACAGCCGATGATCTCGTCGCCGGGCCCGTCCGGGGTGAATCGGTAGTCTCCGTCGGTTACGATGTCGGCCATGGGCGGTCGTTCCGGCCGCTCCCGGCCCACTGCGGTGACGCGATCGCTCAACACCCGCCGTCGGGCGGCGTCTTCCGGCGTCAGCGCCGCGCTCACACTCCCTCTGGACACACCCAGTGAGAGTACCTGATCGGCGAGGAGCCGCTCGCCCGGTGTACGCTCGCTCTCGGGCTTCAGCACAGCGCGGAGCACGTCCGCCGGGAATTCGCGCTCCAGGCGCTCGATCTTCAATCGGTCGCGGTACGGAGCCTCGATCTCGGCAATCTGAGCTCTCAGAATGCGTTGCCGCTCAGCGACGTCCGCGATCTTCGCCAGGTACGCCTGACCTTCCGCGCGCGGGAGCAGCGGATACTCCGTCTCGACGTACCCGAAGAGCGAAGTCGCCAGGCGGTAGTAGTCGGTCTGGAGAATCGGATCGAACTTGTGGTCGTGGCAGCGCGCGCACTGAACCGTCAGGCCGAGCACTCCACGGCCGAGCGTGGCGACGATGTCGTCGAGGTACTCGTACCGCCGCTCCGGGTTGTCCTTTTCACGAAAGTGCACGCGGGGACCGGCGCGGAGGAACCCGGTGGCGATCCGGGTCTCGTCGGTCGCCCAGTCGAGCTCATCGCCGGCGATCTGTTCCTCGATGAACCGGTCGAAGGGCTTGTCCCGATTGAACGCAGAAATGACGTAGTCGCGATATCGCCACGCGTTGGGTCGGTCGTAGTCCTGCTCGAAGCCGTCCGAGTCCGCGTACCTCGCTACGTCCAGCCAGTGGCGACCCCAACGCTCGCCGTAGTGGGGGGAAGCCAGGAGCTGTTCGATCACACGCTCCCACGCGTCGGGCCGCGCGTCGGCCAGGAACTCCGCCGTTTCCTCGGGCGTGGGCGGCAACCCGATCAGATCGAGGTACGCGCGCCTGAGCAACGTGCGGCGATCGGCGCGCGGTGCAGCGGTGAGGCCCTGCGCCTGGCGCGTCTGCTCGAGGAAACGATCGATGGGATGCTCGAACGGCGATGCCGTGGGAACGGGACCCTGCACCGGGAGCTGGAAGGCCCAGGCCTCGCGAGCCCCAGGGGGAAGTTCATCAAGCGCGCCCGCGGCCACGGCCAGCGTGGGCCCATCGTCCCAGTGCGCACCGCCATCGATCCACGCGCGCACTGCGACGATCTCTGCGGCACTCAAGGACGGACCATCCCTCGGCATCAGAGGCTCCTCGAGCCCTGCGATCATGCGGTAGAGCAGACTCTGGTCGGCACGGCCAGGCACGATGGCCGGGCCGCTTCTGCCTCCCGAAATCGCGTCGTCACGAGTACGTAGGTCGAGACCGGACCGCTGGAATTCCTCACCATGACAGCTCCAGCAACTCCGCTCCATGATCGGTCGGATATCGCTGGTGAACGTGGCGGGATTCTGGGCTTCAGCGTCGGTGGTCGTCATGACCGTGACGGCCAGGAAGAAAGCCGGAATCAGTCCGATGGACGTTTGGAGTGCGCGCATTACCACCTCGCCGTGATCCCCCTTTCGCGAAACCGCCGATCAGGGATTCTCCGGGCAAGAATAGGTGGCTTCGTGCCCGTCACGCAAGGAAAAGATGAGGTGGCCCTCGTAGAGGAGTCGCATGCGGGGGGACACTCATGGACTGATCGAATCCCGGATGTTAACCGAACAGGTACTCAAAGTAGGTCGAAAGCACTCCTCAAGGCGCGATTCAGCTGTGAGGCGAGCGCCCCGGTCAGGGAACCGACGTAGTCTGTCAGCCGCGCCTTCTGAACGCTCACGAGGTTGTCGCACATGATCCAAGAATCGTGCTTCAGGCCTTGATCGGGCCCGACCGGAACCTGGGTGGAGAGGCCGTCCCCTCGTGAGTAGATGGGCGCACAGACTACGGTAGCAAAACGGGAGTCGATCAGCACCTGACGGCTGACGACCACGTAGACTCGGGAATCGCGCTTGTCTCCGTGGGGCCTGCGAACTCGGTAGAACTCGCCCCTCCTCATCCTTCCGATCCCTCAGGGACCTCGTCCACCCCCCCGAGCCACGTGGTTTGGTACTGGAGCACGTCAAACGCCTCTTCGTTCAACGCCTCCGCAACACGATCGAGAATTTCCCGGTCCCGGTCCTGTTCCTGATTGAGCGCCCGCCGCCGCAAGAAACCCCTGAGCACGCCCTCGATGAAGGTAGATCGTGACTCGAACCCGGCGGCTCGATCCACCTCGTCCAGGAGATCTTCGGATAGTGTGATAGATGTCTTCACTTTCATGCTACCAATATACTACCCAAGGAAGGAGCGACAAGCCGAGGCGAGACCCGGACTACGCCACTCCGAACGCGGGCCACCACCTGGCCAGCGCGTACCCCAACGTCACCAGAGTCACGAGCACCAGAAGTGAAGCGAAGAGACCTTTGACGGCCATCGTCTTCAGGTTCACCCCGTATCCCGCCGCCACGGCGGGTCCACCGGCGGACGAGGGGAGGACGAAGCCACAGTTTCCGACCACCGTCACGATATAGACGAACGGGATCGGATTCAGATCGAGCGACTGGAAGGTGCTGATGGTGATCGGGACAACGATCGCGATGGCTGCGGTGTTGCTGGTGACTTGTGTGAGCACCATGGTCAGAAGAGAGAACACGAGCACGGCCGTGAAGCCGCCCGAACCGGCGTACGGCACCAGCGCGTTCGCGAAGGCCTCCGCGGCACCCGAGCCGCTCAGGATCCGCCCCAACGCGATGCCTCCGGCGAAGAGATAGAACAGGCCCCAGTACATGTGTTCTTGAGCGAACGGCCACGTGATGAGCGGCCCTTCGCGCGTACGAATCGTGAAGCTCGCCACAGCCATCGCAACAAACGCGAACGCGGGCGTGAGGCCGGGAATGAATTCCGCGTACAGAGGTCGCCCGAACGCGAGCGCCACCGCCACCGTAAACAGTACGAGCCCCCACTTTTCCTCCGTCTTCATGGGGCCCAGCGCCCTGAGCTCCTCCCGGATATAGTCCTTGGAGCCGGGCAGCGTGGCGACGTCCAGCGGCATCGCGAACCGCAGGAAAAGGAACATCACGAGCACGATCACTGCGGTGATCGGAGCGAGCCGCAGGGCCCAGGTCAGGAACAGGAACTCCTGACCCGTGATCAACTCCTCGATGAAGCCGACGGCCAGGAGATTCGGGGCGCCACCGAGCGGCGTCGCGGCGCCGCCCGCGCTCGTCCCCCAGGCCACGGCGATTACGAGTGCCGTGCCGACGCGGCTGTTCCAGAGGTCCTCGATGCCGATGGAGCGCAACATCGCGACGACGATCGGAATCATGGCGGCGGCGACGATCGTGTTCGGCAGAACGCTCGAGAGGGCCGCGCTGACCAGAAACCAGACGAGGATCTGTCTCGACGTGTCGGTCCCCACTCCCAGTAGCGCGGCGAGGCCGATTCTCCGATCGAGCCCCCATCGGGTCCAGACGCTCGTCAAAATGTTCGCGCCCAACAGGAGAAGGATCGTGTCCTGAGCGTATGAGGTCGCGACCTCATCCATGGGCGCGAGTCCGAAGACCGCGGCGACCGGGAGTGGGAGCAGTCCCGTGACCGCCAGGTGCACGGGCCGGGTGATCCACCACCAGGCCATCCAGATCAGCAGCCCCATGGCGCCGCGAGTCTCGAACGCCAGTCCACCCAGAGGCGTGAGCAGCAGCACGGCGAAGACGACCGGCCCGGCCACGAGATGAAAAAGCTTCGCTGGCGGGGATGCGCTCGGGTTGGCCTCCGGTCGCTCGCTCACGCGGTGATCTTCATCGAGCCCACTCGTGGAAAGCACACGGCTTGACCTCCCCTCGCGAGGCCTTGCCCAGGCCAAGGTGCACGCTCGCCGTTCGCCCGTGCAAGGACGGGACGATAAAGGTCCTCTGGGCCACGAGTACACTTCGGGCTGATCCTGTATACCGAACAAGAAACCGCAGATTCCTAAATCGCGATGACAGGCGTGTGACAAGGTTCCGCTTGCGCCGCACCCTTCGAATCCGGTAGGATGCGTCGGACCCAAGACGGAGAGTATAGATAAACCTCAGCAACACCTTGCAAGGAGCCTCACAATGGCTAAGGGACTTGCGTTTCTCTATGGTGTCGTGGCGTATCTGCTCTTCCTGCTGGCCTTCCTTTACGCCATTGGCTTTACCGGCAATGTGATCGTTCCCAAGGGGATCGACGACGGGGGCCTCGGGTCCGTCGGTCAGGCCATCTTGGTCAACGTGCTTCTGTTGGGATTGTTCGCGATTCAACACAGCGTCATGGCCCGTCCCGGCTTCAAGCGCTGGTGGACCAGATTCGTCCCGGAGTCGATCGAGCGTAGCACGTACGTCCTCTTCGCGAGCCTGATCCTCCTCCTGCTCTTTTGGCAGTGGCGCCCGATGACTGGGACCGTGTGGAGTGTTACGGGATCAACATGCAGCACGATCCTCTGGGCGGTGTTCGGTTTGGGCTGGATCGGCGTGCTCTTGTCCACGTTCATGATTGGACACTTTCACCTATTCGGC
>JADFSR010000063.1 GCA_022560615.1 Gemmatimonadota bacterium | reverse complement strand
ACTGGTCGAAGTGGAGCGCCGAGGTGGAACAGGGACCGTGACGTTCCGTGGGCGATCGAGGCTGCGGCCCTGGAGGCGCTCGACCCGTGGGACGAACCGTCCGGCCACGAGCCGTCCGTCCACCCGTCGTCCGCGACCGCAGTTTCCGCGGAAATCGCGTGAGGGCGCGAGGCGTGGCCCCATCAAGCAGCTTGGCCGCGGACTAGCCGCAGCGGCCGCCCTCAGAGCTCACCGCATCAAAAGATCGGCGACCGGATGTACGTGTCCGATCGGGCCCACGCCTCGAGGAACTCCTCGTGCACGCCGTCGGCTTCGTCGTCCATGCCGAGTGCCCGCAGCGACCGCTCCAACCCGAACAACGACCAACCGTTGTGCGGATGGTCCAGCAACTCCGCCCGGAAGACATCGACGGCTTCTTCGTGCCGCTCGGCTTCCCAGAGGGCGTCGCCCAGCCAATGGCGAACCGAGAAACCCAGCGGCTCGGGTTCCGAATAGGGAAATCCATCTTCGATTTCGACCGCGGCCTCGAACACCGTGATCGCGCCTTCGAGCTCGTCATCGGCCCGGAGGAGCTCTCCCTCCAGGATCGCCCCGACCAGACCGAGTAGCTGCGCGGCGGAATGACGCCAGAAGCTCCCGGAGCCCTCCTCGGCCGCGGTCTTCACCTCGTGAAGGTAGAAACGAGCCGTACCCTCATCACCCGTGCGCAGATGCGCATACCCTTTGCTGAAGTCGTAGAGACCACGGAAGATCTCTCCGTCCGGCGGGTCGTCGAGCTGCAAGAGTTCGTCGAAGCGGCCGAATCGGAAGAGCGAGAGCGCCTCGTAGAACGAGCCGCCCATGAGGTCTGCGTACTCCTTGCTCGCCTGGACCGCCACGGATCCTTGGCCATCATTCGACGCCGCGAACAGAAGCATGTGTAGGTTGTGAGACGGGTAGATCGCGAACCCATCGCCGTACTCGGCCTTGAGATCTGAGTGCCACGCATCGGTGTTCGCGCGCACCGCGTCACCCCAGCGTCCGATACGGTTGAACGTGTGGGACGGCATGTGCTGGATATGGCTTGCGCCAGGGATCGAGCTGCCCAGGTAATTCGCGCATTCCTCGGCCCTGCCCGGCTCGACGGAGGGTTCAGTCGAGTGGATGTACAGGTGGCAGGTGCCGGGGTGGGTGATGTCCTGGGCCAATACCGACTCGAGAACACGGTTGAGCCGCTGCACCGAAGGCTTGTCCATGTCCCACGCTCCGCGGCGCGGCTCGAGCAACATGAGCGCTTCACCGGCGAGGAAGCCGATGTCGAGGTCGTTCGGGTACCGCTCATACAAGTCGTTGATGTTCTCGGCCCACTGCTCGTCGAGCTCGCGGCGCTCGTCCCGGTCGTGCTCGGGCACGTAGCGCTCGGCCATCGCCTCGATCAGCGCGCGCTCGACCTCGGTCGTATTGCCGTCCATAACATCGAGCGCCTTCTGGATCGCCGCGTACGCGCGAGGCGCGTCCGCGGACACCATCGGGCCGTTCAGGTACGGACCCCACGCCCATGCCTCGCCGAAGTAGCACATCGCGCAGTCGGGGTCGCGCTGCCACGCCTCGCGGAACGAGCGGGCGGATCCGTTCGGCTCGAAGGCGTACAGAAGTTGAATCCCTTGATCGAAGTAGAGCTGTGCCTCTTCGGAGCTCGTCGTGATCTCTCGCGCAAAGGGCCCGAGTCCCTTGCCGTCGTGGTGGAGCGGCATCGGCTCGTCGAAGCCGGATGGGAGCTCGGGCCCATTCTCCTGTGCGGACGTGGTCGCGGGGATGAGCAAGCAGATTGTGGCGGCGAGCGACATACATCGGCGCATGACGAAGCGACTCCGATACGAGGTGGATTCGAGTGCGAGAATGTGCGGGCGACTGCCGCCGGCGTCCAGCGGGGGAAGGGCGGGCTGTACAAACGGTCGGCCTCCGCGAGCCCTCGGGGCGTCGCTGACGTCTGGCCGATACTTTGCGGAGTTGGCCCGCCCCAGTCACCTTCCCGATGCACACACCCCGAAGGAGACAGCGATGTCGTCGAAGCACGGTTCCCCGATCTCACGTCGTGCCTGGCTGGGCACGACCTCCGGGGTCGTCGCCGCCGGTCTGCTCAAGACGCAAGCAGACGCGTTCAAGCTGGCCGCTCAGGAAGCCCCCGCCTCCGTGTCGGACCCGACCAAGGTGCCAGGCCGTCTCCCCTCAGCACTCGGGCAGCGCGCTCCCTCCGAGCAGCCCCGCCGGATCTCCGGGCGCCCAGGGCTCTCCGGTTCGTCGAGTACGCCGCTGCAGGACCTGTGCGGCACCATCACCCCCGCAGACTTGCACTTCGAGCGGCACCACGCGGGCATTCCGAACATCGTCGCGGAGGAACACGAGCTGCTCGTGCACGGCATGGTCGATCAACCCAAGGTCTTCAGGATGGCCGACCTCAAGCGGTATCCGGAGGTGTCGCGCATTCACTTCGTCGAGTGTGCCGGCAACGGGGGTCGTGCGTACAACCCGGACAGAATGCCCACTGAGGTGTCGCCGCAGACGCTGGACGGGCTCCTCAGCAACAGCGAGTGGACCGGCGTGATGCTGTCCACGATCCTGCATGAGGTGGGCGTGCGGCCGGGCGCGAGTTGGGTTCTGGCCGAGGGCAGCGACGCCGCCGTGATGTCCCGTAGCATCCCGCTCGAGAAAGCGATGGACGACGCGATGCTGGCCTATGGTCAGAACGGCGAAGCCATCCGACCCGAGCAGGGATACCCGCTCCGGCTGGCGCTCCCCGGCTGGGAGGGCAACGCCCAGGTGAAGTGGTTGCGCCGCATCGAGGTGAGCGACCGGCCCACGATGACCCGTGACGAGACGTCCAAGTATACCGACCCGCTCGAGGGCGGGACCGCGCGCCAGTTCAGCTTCGTCATGGACGCGAAGTCGATCATCACCTTTCCGTCCTATCCGTATGTGCTCCCGGACCGCGGGTGGTGGGAGATCAAGGGCCTCGCGTGGTCCGGCCGAGGCAAGATCACGCGCGTCGAGGTGAGCACCGATCGCGGGCGTAGCTGGACTTCGGCCGAGCTCCAGGCCCCGGTCCTGTCGAAGGCCACGGTTCGCTTCCGACAGCTGTGGAACTGGGACGGGAACGAGACGATCATCCTGAGTCGGGCGATCGATGAAACAGGGTATGTGCAGCCGACCGTCCAGCAGCTCTGGCAGGCGCGCGGGGAGCGAACCCGGTATCACATGAACAACCAGCGCGCGTGGAAGATCGCCGCGGACGGCGGCGTGACCTTCGGCCTCGGGGATTTGATATGAGGCACGCGGTCGCGCTATTGACTACCGCGCTCGTCGTTGGCTGTGGGCCGTCCGGAGAGGAGCGGGCACGCGGCCCCAGCGCCGCCGACTCTGCGGAGGGCGCCCCAGTCCATTTTGGCTTCGGCTCTGACGCATCCGAGGCTCGCATCGCGATGTGGGATATCGACGTCAAGCCGGACGGGGAAGGGCTGCCGCCCGGAAGCGGCACCGTCGCCGAGGGCCAGCGCGTCTACCTGACCTACTGCGTCGCGTGTCACGGTGCGACCGGCACCGAGGGCCCGAACGACCGCCTCGTCGGCACCGCCGAGTGGGAGCAGTGGCCGAACGGCCAGACCGTGGGCAACTACTGGCCGTACGCGACCACGCTGTACGACTACATCAGAAAGGCGATGCCGCAGCTGACCCCGGGCACTTTGACGAGCGACGAGACCTACGCTCTAGTCGGCTACATCCTGAACATGAACGGCATCGTGCCGGCTGACGCCGTCATGGATGCGACGACCCTGCCGGCTGTCGAGATGCCTGCCCGCGATCGCTTCGTGGCGGACGATCGTCAAGGCGGGGCGGAGATCCGCTAGCAGACCGTCGCTGGGTCTCAACCGCCTCTGGGCGGTGCCAGTCGATTGATATCAGCCACCATCTGGCCGGCCATGTACTCTAGCAGTGCGCGCGTCGCCGCGACCTGGTTGACGGTCGTCAGCTCGAGCGTGAAGACCGCTTCGTTGTCTGCGTCTTCAACGCTCTGGACGGCGGTGAGTCGGATAGGCTCACCCGCTTGCAGGCGCAAGACGTGCCTCGCTTCGAGCACGACCGGCACCTCGATCAACTCGCCGGTACCGGCGGGGCCTGTCCACAGGACATCCGCATCTTCCGCCTCGCCGAAGTGGAGGACGTAGCTGTCTTCTCCGGCGAGTGGATCGGGCAGGGTCGCGCGGACGGCCAACGAGGGCGCGTATACCAAGTCGGGGTGGTCGAACTCGAAACCCAAGGAATCGAGGATCTCCTCGAACTCAGCGGCCGCCTCTTCCGACAGGGCATCGCGCTCCATGATGAGCGGTGAGAACGCGACCGTGAGCACCACGTTCCCATGGCGGGCGAAGGCGATGGTCCTCGCTCCGGTCAGCGTCCCGTCCGGGGCGACCTGCAGCCCACTGGGCTGGCTCCAGGGACGCAACTCCTGGACGTCCCAGAGGTGCTCGGGGGAGTCCACGAAGGAGTACCCTGGAGCTCCAGCGGTGTCCGCGGCCGCGTCACACACGGGGCTCTCTTCTGTCTCACACGCCTCGAGCACGGCAGGTCGGATCAAAATCGCGCCGTCGCAGGGGTTCGCCTCGATTCCCAGGCCTTCTGACCCGTCCATGATCGCCTGCGCGTCGCCCTGGATTGCTTCGACTCGCGCATGTATCGTCGCTCGGATCTGCTCGCGGTTGATGGTCCGTTGCTGCTGGAGCGACTGATTGCCGGTATCGACGATGCTCTGCGCCAGGCGGCCGTCTGCGACGAACCAGTCATAGAGGGCGGACTCCGTCGGATCCGACCGGTCGAGTGAGTCCATGACGCTTCGATCTTCGAGCGCGACAGCCTCGAGTAGAAGACGCATTCGCTCCGAGCGTAGGCCGAGTGGCTGAAGCGATCGGTTCATGTCGTCCAGTCGCTTCAGTACTCCGACGCACTCACGGGAGCGCTCGATCTCGAGCTCCGCGAAGCCCGCGGGTGGCGCCTCCTGCGCCGCGATCGACGCGGGAGCGGCAAACGCGCCTAGGAGGATGACGAGAGTTCTCAAGTGATCAGCCCGCGTTCGTCGCCCGCGTCCACTGCCTTCGACAGTCAGCCCCCCTGCTTGGTGCCCTCGAACGTTCCGGCACCCCCGAGCCCGTAGTCGCATTCGCCGGTCATGGTATCGCCGTCGACGACTCCCGAATACGAGACCTCGCCCAGCTCTGGCGCTTCGAAGACGAAGTTCACCACGTTGCCCTCGATGGTGCCGGTCACCTGCGCTTCCCCGAACGCCCCCGCGTACGTGCCGGTGATCTTGCCGTCCTCGACCTCGAAGACGAAGCTCGCGTCTCCGCTGCCTGCGTCGAGATCGACGCTCAGGATCCAGTGGCCAGCGATGTCCTGGGCGGCGAGCGGGGCTAGCATGCCACCCGTGCACAGCACGAGAGCGGTCAAAAGAGACGTCCTGAGGATTTGCCTTATCCGTGGGTTCATGCTCCTGCTCCTTCCTCACTGATGAGTGGGTTCAATCCTCGTTCGGCCAACAGGCGGTTGAACGCGGCCATGTCTTCCGAGAGCGCTGTTTCGAGATCCTCCCGGGCATTCATGACCTTGTCGCGCAGCAGGACCTGGACCTCGCCCTGCTGGTCCGCAGGCCTGAAATCAGCGGTGCCGACGCCGTTGGCGAGGTGTCGGAGCTGGCCGGCGACCTTGGATGGGTACCGTACGCCGTCCTGGCCGGTTCCCGTCGAGCGCAGTTGGATCAGCCGCGATTCGATGGCGATGAGCGACTCGTCGAGATCGCCGGCGCCCTCGATGAGGTCCGCCGCGTTGCCCTGATCCTCGAGCACCTCGACGAGGTCGTACAGCTGTCGCCTTACCCATTCGATACGGTTGATCGCATCGGCGGCGGCGTCATAGTCGTTGCGGATCTCGGACATGAGATCGAATTGAGCTCTGATCGACGCCATGGTGCCGTCGGAGTTCGGGTCCTTGAGCACATTGAGTCGCTGCGACTGCTCTTCGCCGTCGACGTCGAGTGTGACTGTGTAGGCCCCGGGCGGGTGTCGCAGCGACATACCGTCTTGGATGCGCACCCGGTCGGGTCCGTAGTCGACCCAGTCGGCATAGAGCGGTGCCACGCGTCGACGGATCGGGGTGCTCGGCTCACCGCGGAAGTCCCAGAACACGCGGTTCAGGCCAGACTGGCTCGTTCCCTCGAGAGTCCGCACGAGTGCTCCGGTGGCGTCGCTGATGCGAAGCGTCACGTCCGCCCCGGCGGTCTGCTCACCCAGCCAATAGTTGATGTACGCGGCGTTCCGTGGATTGGTGCCCTGACTCTGATCTATCGTCATCGCGGCCGGAGCCGTGCGGGGGTTGAAGCGATAGGCGTCCCGAGGCTCGAACAGATACGCGTCGCGAGCGCGCACCTCTTCGGTGAGCTGCTGCAGCGGCGTGAGGTCGTCCATGATCCAGAAGCCGCGGCCGTACGTGCCGATCACCAGATCGTTGAAGTGCTCCTGCACGACGATTCCGTACATCGGTGCCGGTGGCAGGTCGTTGATCAAGGGCTGCCAGCCGTCGCCGTCGTCGAAGCTCACGTAGAGGCGGTTCTCGGTGCCGAGGTAGAGAAGGCCAGGTCGAACCGGGTCCTCCTGAATGCTACGCGTGAAGCTCAGGACGTGGTCGGGGATGCCGTTCGTGATCTTCGTCCACGAGGCACCGTAGTCCTCGGTCCGGTACGCGTATGCCGCGAAGTCGCCGACCTGGTGCGCTTCCACGACCAGATAAGCTTTGCCCGGATCCCATTTGGACGCGTCGATCCCGCGCACCACTCCGTCCGCCGGCCAGTCCGGTAGGTTGTCGGTGACGTCGGTCCACGTGGTCCCGTCGTCCCGGCTCACGTGCACCTTGCCGTCGTTCGAGCCGGCATAGAAGACCCCCTGCTGCGCGGGCGACTCGTCGAAGGCGTAGATCACGCAGCAATACTCCACGCCGATGTTGTCGGGGGTGAGCCCTCCGCTGATTCCCTGTCGGCTCTTGTCGTTCGTCGTCAGATCGGGGCTGATGACCTGCCAACTCTGCCCGCCGTTCCGCGTTCGGTGCACATGCTGACTGGTGACGAAGATCGTGTTGTGGTCGTGTGGAGAGATCAGCAACGGGAAGGTCCACTGGAAGCGGAAGCGCACTTCGTCGGCGGGCGTGCCGCCGGTGCTTTCCGGCCACACCTCGACGTTCCGGAACTGGCGGTTCTTCTCGTCGTACCGGACGACGATGCCACCGCGGGCGCCGGAGCCCGAGGCACTCGACCACACGATGTCGGGATCGGTGGGGTCGGGTGTGGCGAATCCACTCTCGCCGCCGCCGACCTGGTGCCAATCTCCGCGGGGGATGCTGCCCGCCCCCCCTCGGCCACCGTATAGCGAGTTGCTCGGCCCGCGGTAGGAGGGGCCGTCCTGTCGGTTGCCGAGAACGTTGTACGGAATCGCGTTGTCCACGGTCACGTGGTACATCTGGGAGATCGGAAGCTCGACCCGCAGATACGACGCGCCGCGGTTGACGGAGATGTGCACCCCTTGGTCGTTGCCGATGACCAGACGGTCGGGATTGTCCGGATCGATCCACAAGTCATGGTAGTCTCCGCCCGGGCGTTCGATGCCCTGATGCGTGATGTACGTGAGGCCTCCGTCGTAGGTGCGCGAAAGCGCGGCGGTCAGAAAGAAGACCTCGTTCTCGTCATCCGGAAAGACGCGGCAGTTGTTGTAGTACGCGGTCCGCCCACCGAGGTCACGGCTGTGATTCACCAGCTCCCAGTCGTAGCCACCGTCGCTGCTCCGCCACAGCTCACCGTCCTCCGTTTCCTGACCGTGCCAGGGTACGCCGTCGCCCGTTTCGATAAGCGCGTAGATGCGTCGGGAGTCGGCCCGTGACATGCATACGTCGATCTTGCCGACCGGCAGGGTGGGAAGGCCTCGGCCCTCCAGCTTGGACCATGTATCGCCGCCGTCCCGCGACATGAAGATGCCCGAGCCCGGACCACCGCTCTCTCTGCCCCACGCGTTCACCTGAACGGTCCACATGCCCGCGAAGAGAATACGCGGGTTGTTCGGGTCCATGATCACGCTCGATGCACCGGTGTCTTCATCGACGAAGAGCACGTGCTCCCACGTCTGGCCACCGTCCAGGGTTCGGTAGATCCCCCGTTCCGGTTGGGGCGCGTGTGCGTGGCCGAGCGCCGCGGCGTACACGATGTCGGGGTTCGTGGGATGGATCACGAGGCGGCTGATCCTACCGGTCGCGTCGAGGCCCATGTGCTCCCAGTTGTCCCCGCCGTCCGTCGACTTGTAGACGCCGTCGCCGACCGTGACGTTCGATCTGATGTGCGGTTCTCCGGTGCCCGCCCACACGATCTGGGGATCCGAGAGCGACACCGCGAGCGCGCCGACCGAGTGTACGTCCAAGTCGTCGAAGAGAGGACGCCAACGGATGCCTCCGTCCTCGGTCTTCCAAAGACCTCCTGACGCCGCCCCCGCATAGTAGACCAGGGGGTTACCGGCGACACCTGCCACCGAAGCTACGCGGTTTCCCACGACTCCGATGTGTCGGAAGCTGAGCGGGCTCAGCAGCTCGGAGGACGAGGTCTGGGCGAGCGTCGCTGAGGGGAGAACGAGTGTGAGGGCGAGGGCGGCGAACAGGGTCGGCATGCGCTGCTGAAACGACATTCAATGGGCTCCTGCCTCTTGTGGCGGGCGCCTCAGGTCGTTCG
Organism: Gemmatimonadota bacterium; assembly: GCA_022560615.1. Lineage (NCBI taxonomy): Bacteria > Pseudomonadati > Gemmatimonadota > Gemmatimonadota bacterium. The sequence goes on along the minus strand of JADFSR010000063.1, from coordinate 4,568 downwards.
GCACCTCGGTTGGAGGCTGTGGTCCAATTGGCGCGGATGGTTCCGTCCGGGCAAGGGCCAGATAGACCCTTGGATGGGCGCTGGCACTCGATGTGGAGTCCGGAGAGGTGCTCGGCGAGCCTCGAAGAGTGACCTCGGGGATTGCGCCGTCGGGGCTCGCGGTGGGCGAGGACGGCAGACTGCTCATCACCCGCGCCGGCGCGACGAGCACCGTCTGGTCTTTTCCGCTCGCCGGCGGTGTCTCCAGTCTCGATCAGGGAGTCCAGATCACCCGGTCTCAGGAGTTCATCCGAGGCGCGAGGCGAGGGTGACTGGGGTCTCCGGATCATCGACTCCGATGGGTCCAACCCGTGCCGCATAACGACTTCATCGGCGCTCGAGCGTCAGGCTGCGTGGGCCCCCGACCAGAGCGCGCTCTTCTTCGTGGATGACTTCCAGGACGTATGGCGGGTGCCTCTCGATGGCGACGTCAACCAGGGCGGCGTGGCCCCGAGCGTTGGTTCGACCTGCCTCCGGGCTTCGGCGCGGGGGAGGACGGGCTCGATCTACGAGCCGGGAGGCTGCTGATCGCCGTAGAAAAGTTTGCCGGGGATATCACGTCACGCGCCTTGGTCAGGGCGCCAGCCCAAACTTGTACCGTCCCGCGAGCTCACCGAGCCACCTGAGATCCCCGATGAGGGGTTTGCTGTCCTGAACCCGCACCGCGGTTCGGGCTCGCCCGAACAGTGCCACGGCGAGTTGGTCGTCATCGTGTCGGCAACGATAGAGGATTCCATCCACCCCGTCGGGATGCTCATACACAGCTCGTGACCATGCCCAAGAAAGGGTGTAATCGCGAGTAGAACTGATCTCAGCAGTTCCTCCAATAAGAACCAACCCTGGACCGGTGAGATCCGCCACCCGCAGATCTCGAGTGACTTCGACTCGGGCTAGCTTGCGCGCAGCGAGATCTGACATCGAGACAAGCTGGCCGCCAGGGTATCGCAGGAGCGTTTCTACAAAGGCTGTCTCAGGCTTCACACCGAGATAGCAGACTCCGTATTGGCCTCGCGGACCATGGAACCGTGCTCGTTGGTGGGCCAATTTGGCGCGTCCAAAATGAAGCGGATCTCTTCCATCATCGCGGTGGATCCGAAAGAGGATGTCCCCGGGAGCGAAGTCTGAAACCGGGAGTGTCCGGGACGTGAAATCGCCCGGAGGCATAGGGGAAGGGCCGGCCGGCATCGCCGACGTTCAGGCCGTAGTGTTGAGAATGGTTGTGTGCCGCCTTGCAACCTCACACCGCCTCATGGCGCCCCCACGATGCAGCAGCATGAAGTGCCTCGGCCTTATGGCCTTGCCGGAGGGCGTCGAGGACAGAGCTCTCCATATCCGCATCATCCGCCGAATCGGATCGGAGGGTCGGAGACAGTAGGACAGAGAGGCGAGTCCAGCCGCTGTCCGTATCGATTGCTTTGAGCACCTCCGGCAGACCGTCGACCACGCCACCCTCGCTGAACTGGCAGAGCGGATACCGATGCCAACTTCTGACCTCCACGGCGAGGAGCGAGCCCCGCTTGCGGCGCTTGTCGACCGCTTGCCTGGTGATGGCGAGGTGCTCGGCCACCTCCCCGGCAAGCCATGTCCCACCCGCCTTCTTCAGCAGGGTCTCCTGGATATCGCCGGCCCGAGCAAACGCTGCCGCGAGGGGGTCAAGGGCGGCCACCGCCTCGTCGCTCGCCACCTCAGAGAGAAAGCGCGCCAGCGTGCCGGCGTGCGTGGGAGCCGCCAAGACACTTCGCAGCAAACTCGATGACGACGTGGTCAGGGAGCTGACGAGAAACGGCCAGACGCGTTCCAAGAACACCTCGATGAGCTCACGCCGCTCGGTGGGCACTCCCGCGAGAGACTCGTCAAGCTGAAGCGGAGTTTCCATATCGCCATTCCATGAGGGTTGAGGTTACACTATCCATTTAGGTGTGGCAGAATACAGACGCAACCCATGGGTCTGGTCTAGCGTGGGTGCGCGTGGGCCTGCGCAACCTTTTCGGGAGCGAACACGTCAGAGTTCTTATAGCACTCGGACGCAGCTCGGAGGGGCAAGATGAAAGGGATCAGCTCAGACGTCATCGCGCTGGCGGCGGTGTTGGGAAGTGCGGCGGTGGCCGGCGTGGTTACGCTGGCGTTGGCGAGCGGCGATTCTGGGGAGGTTGCGTACGAGTGCATGGTCAGCGAGGTCGAGACGGCACCCCATCTCGTGGTGGCGCTGAATAGCGGCCAGGCTGCCGTTGTCGTGGCTCCGGAGGTACAGGCCAGCTCGGCTGAAGTGTGCGCGAAGGCTCTCGTCGAACGGCTCGAAGGCGACGAACGGCACCTCGCGCTTGCACGTTTCGAGCTGGATCGGGCGCAGGAGGGTCTGCAGCGCTCGCGATATCGGCTCCGGGAACGTCTGGAGCGGATGGAGCGTGTCGAGCGGGTGCGGCGGACTCGACTCCTGGGCGACGAGGTCCAGCATGAGATCGGGACGACCCGCGTGATGGTCGATGGCGTAGCAATTGAGCTCGAGGGCCTCGGGGAGCTGCTGGATCTGGAGCTCGAAGGGCTGGGCGAGGCACTCGAGCTCGAATTCGGAGGTCGCGCACGTCTCGACGGCGAGATGGAGCGACTCGACGAAGAGATGAAGCGGCTCGTAGAGACGCTGAAGCGCCTAGAGGACGGTAACGGGCGGTAGGGCGGTAGGGTGGTAGGGCGGTTGCCTAGACGCTGAAGCTCAGAGCCCCGGGCGGTCCGACCGCCCGGGGGTTTTCCCGATTTGGTGGTCTCGGTGTTTTCGGGACGTCGTCCAGGCTAGTGCGGCAGGCTCGGCCTCAGGAGACCGTAGACCCATGCGCCGCCCACTGCAGCGAGCAGCGCGACGAGCATGACTGGGAGGCCGCTGCCCACGAGCGCGAACAGCGGACCGGGGCATGCCCCCACGAGGCCCCAGCCCAGCCCGAAGACCGTACCGCCGACGATGTGATGCGTGCGAGGACGCGCGGCCGCGCGAGCCGGGAACTCGATGTTCTCTCCGCGGACGGTGCGAATGCCGAGGTGCTTCATGAGCGCGATCGAGAGAGCGCCCACCGCTACGGCCGAGCCGATCACGCCGTACATGTGGATCGCCTGGAAGCGAAACATCTCCTGGATCCGGAACCACGATGCGACCTCGGACTTCAGAAAGATCATGCCTATCAGCACCCCGAGGCCGAAGTAGACCGCGAGGGACTCCGAGCGTTCTTGCGGCTCGACCGGTTGCGTCTCGTCTGTCGTGTGCGTCATCGCCTCACCGCAGCAGCAGAGGGAGGAGCACGTGGGTGGAGATCAGACCCCCGAGAAAGAAGCCGATCACGGCGACCAAGGACGAGGCCTGGAGGTTGGCGAGCCCCGAGATCGCGTGACCAGACGTGCAACCGTTGGCGTAGCGAGCCCCGAAGCCGACCAGAAAGCCGCCGAGCACGATGATCACGATCCCCGGGACCGTGAGTATTGCTTCGAGCGCGAAGACATCGGCGGGAACCATGCCGGTGAAATCGGTGACGCCAAGGCCCGCCAGGTCCGAACGGGTGGCCTCTGCGATGGCTACGACGTCATCGGGTCCTGAGAGGACGCGCCCACCGATGAAGCCTCCCAGCATCATGCCGGAAGCCATCGCCAAGTGCCACGCGCCCGTCTTCCACCAGTCGTAGCGGAAGTATTCGATACGCGCCGGAACGGTGGCTGCACACAAGTGCTGCAGAGTTGAGGAGACGCCCCATTTTTTTCCGCCGTACCAGTATACGAACGGAACGACCAGTCCGATCAGTGGTCCGGCCACGTACCACGGCCACGGCTGCATCACTGCTTCAGGCATGCGTCAGTTGCCACCTGGGCCTGCGGGCAAGCGATAGTCGAGCGGTGGATCACGATCACCGAGAAGCGGCTCATACACCCAGCCTTCTGGGATGCGCGCCGCGTGCTCCGCCATCGCCGCGGCAACCAGATCCGGGCGCGTGAACAAGTCGATCGCGGTCATCGCGAGCGTCTTGGCAGCGACGATCATGCCCTTCTCGCCGATGGTCGTGCCACCGGCCGCGATCGCCTGCCACGAGTGGGCGGACGACCCCGGTACCCACGTCGCCGCGCTCATGCCGGCGGTGGGGACCATCCAGCTCACGTCGGCCACATCCGTCGACCCGCCGCTTCCTTCTTCGGTTACGGAGAACGGTTGGATCTGGGCGGCCGACTCGAGCGGAGGAGCGTCCGCGGGGAAGGTGCCGTGGATCAGCTCGGCAAAACGCCGTTCCTCATCGTCGTAGTAGACACCGCCCACGCGGTCGAGATTGGCGTGCATCGCTTCCTGGAGTGTGACATTGGGCAGCATGTTGTACAGGCCGTGGATGACTTCGTACTCCACGGTCGTGCCCGTACCCAGCGCCGCCCCGTCCGCCGCTTTGGCCACGCGCTCGAAGATCGACTTCACGTATTCGGGATCGGGGTGTCGTACGTAGTAGAACACTTCCGCGAAGTCCGGAACCACGTTGGGAGCTGCGCCGCCGTATGTGATCACGTAG
>JADFSR010000062.1 GCA_022560615.1 Gemmatimonadota bacterium | reverse complement strand
GGTACCCGGGGGTCTCGCGAGTTCAAGAGTAGGAAGGACGACGAGTCGTAGCCGTAGCGGGCACCGCCGCCGAAGGCGGTGGTCCGAGGAGGAGAGACGACCTATTGGGCCGCGACCCCCCTGCGCTCAACACCGCGAGTGACATATGATCTTCCAGGACGTGGGTTACGGTGGCACGGCCCCATCTCCGTCGTTGGAGCTCCTAGCCGTAGCGACGGCTATGCCTTCGAAGCTCCGCCTAGGACCTGGGGCCGTGGCACCGTAACGCGGCCCGCTGTACCTCTACCACGGGCTGCCCGCCTCTATTCCGCGGTTGTCGGCACGCCAACCAGAGCGTCCGGGGGCACCGCCTCAAAGTCGAGTCCGTCGCCCGTCTCGGACGTGTCGACAACGATTCGCGTTCCCTCGGCGACTTCCTCGTCGAGCAGGAAGAGCGCCAGGGGGTCTTGGATCGAGCGTTGAATCGCCCGCTTCAGCGGTCGTGCGCCAAAGACCGGGTCGTACCCCTCGCTCGCGAGGTAGCGCTTCGCGGCCGCGGAGACATCGAGAACGAAGCCCAAGTCGGCCACCAGCCTGACGACTCGATCGAGCTGCAGATCGACGATCTGGATGAGCTCCTCCAAACCGAGCGGGCGGAATACGACCACATCGTCCACGCGGTTCAGGAACTCGGGCCGGAAGTGCTGGTGGAGCCGACCCAGCACCGCAGCTTCGACGTCCTCCCAGTCCGTGTCCCCCACGACCTCCAGAATGTGCTGGCTTCCGATGTTCGACGTCATGATGATCACGACATTGCGGAAGTCGACCGTCCGCCCCTGTGCGTCGGTCAGCCGTCCGTCGTCGAGGATCTGCAGTAAGACGTTGAATACGTCCACGTGAGCCTTCTCGATCTCGTCGAAGAGCACGACGGCGTGCGGTCTGCGGCGGACAGCTTCGGTCAACTGGCCCCCTTCCTCGTAGCCTACATAGCCGGGAGGCGCGCCGATGAGACGGGCTACAGCATGCTTTTCCATGTACTCCGACATGTCGATGCGGACCATCGCGCGCTCATCATCGAAGATGAACTCGGCGAGCGCGCGTGCGGTCTCGGTCTTTCCCACACCGGTCGGTCCGAGGAAGATGAAAGAGCCGATCGGCCGGTCGGGGTCCTGGAGTCCTGCGCGGGATCGGCGCACCGCGTTCGAGACCGCGCCGATGGCCTCCACCTGCCCGATGACGCGGGCACCGAGGTGCTGCTCCAACTGCACCAGCCGCTGGCGCTCCGACTCCAGCAGTCGCGTCACCGGGATGCCTGTCCACTCCGCGACGACCCCGGCGATGTCGTCGGCATCGACCTCTTCCTTCAGGAACCGCTTGTCCTTCTGGAGCTCCGAGAGGCGTTCCGCCAGCGCTTCGACCTTGGCCTCGGCGGTCGGGATCTCCCCATAGGTGATCTCGGCGGCCCGGTTCAACTCACCTGTGCGCGTCGTGCGGTCCGCCTCCACCCGCAGCTCCTCCACACGTGTGCGCAGCTCTTGAATCTGTTGGATGACGTCTTTCTCGGCCTGCCAGCGCGCCTTCATGCCCTGGCTCTTCTCGCCCAGCTCGGCGAGTTCGGACTCGATCACACGCCGGCGCTCACGAGCGGGCCCTTCGGACTCGGCCAACAGCGCCTGCCGCTCGATCTCGAGCTGGACGATGCGCCTCTCGACCTCGTCGATCTCCTGTGGTAGCGAGTCGATCTCGATGCGCAGCCGACTCGACGCCTCATCCATGAGGTCGATCGCCTTGTCGGGCAGAAAGCGGCCTCCGATGTATCGGTCCGAAAGCTTCGCCGCGGCGATGATCGCGTCGTCGGTGATGCGGACGCCGTGATGTACCTCGTAGCGCTCCTTCAGGCCGCGTAGTATCGCGACGGTGTCCTCCACGGAAGGCGGCGCCACAAAAACCGGCTGGAAGCGACGCTCGAGCGCGGGATCCTTCTCGATGCGCTTCCGATACTCGTCGAGCGTCGTGGCACCCACCACGCGGAGGTCGCCTCTGGCGAGCGCTGGCTTCAACATGTTGCCCGCGTCCACGGCCCCTTCGGCGGCTCCCGCTCCCACGATCGTGTGCATCTCGTCGATGAAGATCACATAGCGGCCATCGGCGTTGGTGATCTCCTTGAGCACAGCCTTCATACGCTCCTCGAACTCACCGCGGTATTTGGCACCAGCGAGCATCGCAGCGATGTCGAGCTGAAGCAGCTTCTTGTTCGATAGCGAAGTCGGGACGTCACCCTCGACCATCCTTTGGGCCAGACCCTCGACGATGGCCGTCTTCCCCACTCCCGGCTCGCCGATGAGCACTGGATTGTTCTTGGTGCGTCTCGCAAGAACCTTGATAACCCTTCGGATCTCCTCGTCTCTGCCGATCACGGGATCGAGCTTGCCGCGCCGCGCGAACTCGGTGAGGTCTCGGGAATACCGGGCGAGCGCCCGATAGCTGTCCTCGGGCGTGTCGTCGGTGACGCGATGCGAACCTCGAACCGATTCGACTGCGGCGCGCACCTCGGACAGCGTCGCCCCTGCATCCCTGAGAATGCGGCCCGCGTCGTTCTTCTCGCCGGTCAGCCCCAGGAGCAGGTGTTCCGTGGAGACAAACTCGTCCTCGAGCTCGCGGGAGATGTCCTCCGCGGCATCGAGAGCCTTGCGCAGATCCCGGGAGAGGTTGGGATCCGACCCGCCCTCGACGCGAGCCATCCGGTCCAGCGCCTCCCCCGTCTGCTCCCGCACGCGTCCGACCCTGACCTCGATCTTCTGCAAGATGGGGACGACGATGCCCTCTTCCTGTGCCAGCAGGGCGTCGAGCAGATGCACGCCATGGACCTCGGCGTTGCCACGCTGCCGAGCCTCCGCCGCGGCTGTTTGCAGCGCCTCGCCGGCCTTCACTGTGAGTCGATCAGAGCTCAGCATGGTCATCTCTAGGCAAGGCGTGTTCCGGGGCCTCCACCTTGGGTACATCGGACGCCCTTGGTGTCGATACTACAACGACAGCCGGAGCGCCTCCAGACCCGGTCATGTCGGGGTTGCCATATGAACGCCACGCGGACCCCATCGACCCGATGAGGGATATCAACTCCTCAGCTCGCCCGACCGCCACGACCTAGACAAGGTGCTGGACCAGCTTGCAGACGATCCCACTTCGCACTACGCACGTCCGGACCCTTCTGTTCATCGGCCTGGCTGTGTCCCTGTCCGCATGCTGGGGCGACGCGGCAGGCTTGGACGGGAACGACATCATCGACCGCGAAGTCTTCATCGCTGCCTACGTCGATCTGCGCGCCGCTGCACTCTCTACGGACGACCGGGAGATCACAGACGAAGCGCGTGCCGAGGTATTATCTCGTCACAACACCAGCGAGGCGGACGTTCTCAACTTCGCCGAGTATCACGCGCGGGACCTCCCCTTCATGCGTGACGTCTGGGACGAGATCGAGGTCCTCCTCGAAGACCAGCGCCCGATGATGGACGACCCGGGACGCAGGTAACGCTCCTAATTCGCGCTAGTCTGGGTCCCCCCGGACCCGCTCGGGACCGAGATGCCAAGCGCTAGCGCGTTCCTCCCTCCAAGGCTCAGCCCGAACCGGACGACCCACCCCGAGGTCAGCTCCAGGTCCATGCCGACATCCAGCGAGGCATCGAGCACCACCTCATCTCCGTCGAAAGACGTGAAGTCCAGCGCGATGTGACCGCCCAAGTACGGCGAGAAGACTGCGTCGTCGCCCTCTCCGGTCCACCCGGCGACGATCCCGAGGGGAACGGACACGATGACGTCGTCCCCTATCCCCGCGCCAACGCCCGTCCACCAGAGAACGTCGATGTCCGCGCCCTCCAGGCCTCGGCTGAGCACACCGGAGAAATCGATGCCTCCGCCCAGGGCCAGGTCGCCATCGGCCCCCTCCCCAACCGACGCACGGTACCCCACGTCGACGCTTCCTCGGGAGTGTCGCCAAGTCGCCAGCACGCCAATGCCATCGCCCGGATCCGGGTTCGTGAGATAGATCGCCAAGCCGTTCGGCGAAGCGGGCCCGATCAGTGGTGGACCGTCGAACGTGACTTGGCCGGACACCGGCGCGGCGACCAATACCAGAAATGGAATCGTGACGAACAGGCGACGCACGTAGATCCTCCTTGTTGCAGTGAGCTGGACCTTCAGTCAACGTAAGCACTACGCGGTATTCCCACCTTGAACACGGAGCTGCAAATGTCGTTCCAGAGGGTCTTCAGCGGTGCGCCTTGGGAGTCGCAGGTCGGGTATTGTCGCGCTCTACGCGCGGGAGACCGGATCTTCGTGACCGGGTGCGCACCCCTCGCCGTCGATGGCGGAGTGCATGCTCCTGGGGACCCGTACGCCCAGACGGTGCGTTGCATCGAGATCATCCGCGACGCGCTCGAGGGCCTCGGCGCCGGACTCGCCAGCGTCACACGCACCCGGATGTTCGTGACGGATATCGACTGTTGGCAGGAGTTTGGACGTGCCCACGGGGAGTTCTTCGGCACCCATCCGCCGACGTCGTCGATGGTCGAAGTCAGCCGGCTCATCGAGCCGCAGATGATGATCGAGATCGAGGCCGATGCGATCGTCGTCGGGAATCTGCGGATGGACGGAGACGCCTTCGTCTAGAAGGGTGATCGGAAAAGGGGGTGGGCCGCGCGCGACCCACGCCATACGGCGTGGGTGCCCCGCGCTTGCTGCCGCAGCCCGCCGACCCCTACCTGTGAGGGGTAGCCCCCTCCCCGCATCCCGCTCGATGGAGGTCGAAGATGCGCGCTATACTACGGAATGCCCTCGTGCTGTCACTCGCGCTGTGCGCGTTCCTCTTGCCCGAGCGCGCTACCGCGCAGGACGGACCTGGCCACAACCATATCGGTCACGTCGCGGACGGCTTCCGTGGCACCCCCGACGGTATGGGCCTCCTGCCCACCGCGATGGCCGAAGCCGAAGTCGCCGCTCAGCACGCGGGGCTCGCCGCACGCGATCTGACCGACCTCGCCGGCATGAAGCGCCACGTGGGACACGTGCTCAACGCGCTCGATCCGGCACAGATGGAAAGCGGACCCGGGCTTGGGTATGGAGTGCTGCCGGCCGTCAATGGTGCCGTGCGCCACATTGAACTGGCCGCCGCCGCGGACGGCGCGTCGGATGGCGTCAAGGCGCACTCCGTCCACGTCGCGACGTCGGCCAGGAACACGGCCCAAAGAGCCGAACGCGCCATCGAGTTGGCGAAGGGGATCATGGAGGCAATGTCGGCCGCAGACGCCGCTGTGATGATGGAGGATCTGCTTGCGATAGCGGAGCAGCTCCTTACCGGGCTCGACGCGGACGGAAACGGGAGCATCGGGTGGCAAGAAGGCGAGGGCGGCCTGGAGCAGGCCCTGACGCACGTCGATCTGATGAAACGCGGCGAGGGAATCGGAAACTAGCGGCCTCTTCCAGCGCCTTGTTCTACTCCCACTCGATGGTCGCGGGGGGTTTCGAGCTGACGTCGTAGGTCACGCGGTTCACACCCCGCACTTCGTTGATGATTCTGGTGGAGATCCGTGCGAGCACCTCGTGCGGGAAGGGATACCAATCGGCGGTCATGCCATCGCGTGACGTTACGGCTCGGAGAGCGAGCACGTTCTCGTAGGTGCGGGCGTCGCCCATCACGCCGACCGCCCGGACGGGCAGCAGCACGGCGAACGCCTGCCAGATCTCGTCGTACAGCCCGGCTTCACGGATCTCTTCGAGATAGATCGCGTCGGCATCCCGCAGCAGGGACAAGCGTTCCTCGGTGATCTCTCCGATGATCCGGATCGCGAGTCCAGGCCCGGGGAACGGGTGGCGCCCGACAAAGTCGTCGGGGAGGCCGAGCTCCCGACCGACCTGCCGGACTTCGTCCTTGAAGAGTTCGCGGAGCGGTTCGATGAGCTCGAAAGGCATGTCGTCCGGCAGGCCACCGACGTTGTGATGACTCTTGATGGTTACGGAAGGCCCTCCTGCCGAAACGGACTCGATGACGTCCGGATACAAGGTGCCCTGAACGAGGAAGGTCGCGCCTGTTCCCTCGCGCGTCGCCGTAGCTTCGAAGACCTGGATGAAGCGGCTGCCAATCGCCTTTCGCTTGGCCTCGGGATCCGAGACGCCTTCGAGGTCACCAAGAAATAGCTCCCTCGCGTCTTCCACCACGAGCTTCATGTCGTAGCGGGACCGAAACATCTTCTCGACCTGGTCACGCTCGTTCTTCCGGAGTAGCCCGTGGTCGACGAAAATGCAGGTGAGTCGGTCCCCGACCGCCCGGTGGACGAGCACCGCCGCGACCGACGAGTCGACCCCACCCGAGAGCGCGCAGATGACGGTCGCGTCGCCTACCTGCTCCCGAATGCGAGCGATGGTGTCTTCGATGAAGGCACCGGCCGTCCAGGTGGGGCGGCAACCCGCGACCTCGAACAGGAAGTTGGAGAGGATCTCGTCTCCCCGGTGCGTGTGGGCGACCTCAGGGTGGAACTGCACGGCAAAGACCGGCCGGTCCGTGGCACGGAACGCAGCCACGGGGAGCGTGTCGGTCGACGCTAACGCTTCGTACCCGGGCGGTGGCTCGTCGACATGGTCCCCATGGGAGCACCAGATGGTCGTCGATTCTCCACGCTCGAACCCAGCGAATACTCCTTCGTCAACCAGCACGGTGAGCTCGGCTCGCCCGTATTCGCGACGACCATGTTCGACTTGGGCCCCCTCGAGATGGGCGATGAGATGGAAACCATAGCAGATGCCGAGCACCGGAATGCCTGAGTGCAGCAGCTCGCGGTCAATCGTGGGCACGTCGTCGTCGTAGACGGACGACGGGCCCCCGCTCAAGATCACCGCGGCTGGATTCCAGTCGCGGATCCACTCGAGCGATCGCGTGGGCGGATGAATCTCACAATAGACCCGTTCTTCCCGAATGCGGCGCGCTATGAGCTGAGTGAACTGCGATCCGAAGTCCAGGATCAGGACACGGTCGTGAACGTGGCTCATTCTTCTCCGCGGACGAGGTCGGGCAGAGTCTCCCGCTTCCGGATCAAGGTAGCCTCGTTCCCGTCGACCATCGTTTCCGCGGGCCGGAGCCGACCGTTGTAGTTCGACGCCATCGCGAAGCCGTAGGCCCCGACGGTCCGTACCGCTAGCAGGTCACCCGGCTCGGGCAAGGGCAGCTCGCGGTCGCGCGCAAGGAAATCTCCGGTCTCGCAGATCGGGCCCACGATGTCGACCGATGTAGTCGGTCCCCGGCTCTCCTCGACGTGCTCCACGGCGTGGAAGCCCCCGTAGTGACTCGGACGGATCAGCTCGCTCATGCCACCGTCCACGATGACGAAATGCTTGCCCCCACTCTTCTTCACGTACTCGACGCGGGTGAGCAAGACACCCGCATCCCCGACGATGGAGCGCCCCGGCTCGAGAACGAGTCGTAGACCTGACGACTCTACTCTCGGCACGAGTTCGGCCGCCAGCTCATCGACGTCCATCCCCGGCTCAGTGTCGTACCGGATACCGTAGCCCCCACCGATGTCCAGGAACTCCAGGTCGACGCCGGCAGCGCTCAACTCGGTGACGAGGTCGAGCACACGCTCGAGCGCACGCACGTAGGGCTCGGCATCCACGATCTGGGAACCGATGTGCATATCGATTCCCAGCGGAGCCAGGTGCGGGCGGTTCTTGGCCCAGAGGTACAGATCGAGTGTCTCGTCCCACGGAACCCCGAACTTGGTGGTCGCGGTGCCCGTGCGCGCGTACTCGTGTGCCGTGGCGGCAAAGACGTCGGGGTTCACCCGGATCGCGAACGGCGCGCGCTGCCCCACGCGGGTCGCAACCTCATCGATGCGTTCGAGCTCACCCCGGCTCTCGACGTTGAACGCGTAGATCCCGTATTCGAGCGCCGCCTCGATCTCGCCCACGGTCTTGCCCACTCCGGCGAACACGATCATCCGTCCGGGAATTCCCGCCTGCCGAGCCCGGAAGAGCTCACCGAGGCTCGTGATGTCGGCGCCACATCCCATGGCATGAAGCCGCCGTAGGATCGACAGATTGCCGTTGGCCTTCACCGAGTAGGCGAGTAGGTGCTCGACGCCCGCGAAGGCAGTCCGAAACGCACGCACTCGGTCATGGATGCGTCGGATATCGTACACGTACAACGGTGTCCCGAAGCGTTCGGCAAGCTCTCGCGCAGGGACGTCCCCACAGCGGAGCTCGCCGTCTATGCGCGCGAAAGGCTCGGTCAGTACGCTCTCGCCCAAGCCGCCTCCGTCACCGAGTCGCCCTCACCGGAGACGCACTTCCCGGGCACCGAATCGGACCGGAACTCTTCGTCGGGCAGAAGACGGATCGTGGCCTTCATGCGCTCCTTCACCGCTTCTTCCACCGCGGGGTCACCACTCCACCCCGTGAAAACGAAGCCGGCGCCACCCTCGAACGCCTCCTCCATCTCGTCCAGGCTGTTCAGGCCGCGCACGGTGTTCGCTTCTCGGCGCGCCAGCGCCGCCCGCAAGAGCTCGGTCTGGAACGACTCCAGCCGTTCGGGAAGCTCAGCGAGCGCCTGCGCCTCGGGAAGGAACGCCTTGCGCTTCTCGCCCTCGGGGATCAATCGACGCGCGAGCGCCACCTTCCCCTCGGCGAGGTCCCTGGGCCCGATCTCGAGCCGGAACGGAACACCCTTTCGTTCCCACTCGAAGTACTTGGCCCCGGGCGAGAGGTGGTCCCTCGCGTCCAGCCGCACGCGCACCCCGCTCTCCTTGAGCCGGGACACGATCTCGTCCGCCTTGTCTCGAACCGGCCCGGCATCGTCGCCACGCAGGATCGGTACGACGACGACCTGAACGGGAGCGAGCCTCGGCGGGATGACCAGCCCGTCGTCATCGCCGTGCGTCATCACGAGCCCCCCGATGAGGCGGGTCGAGACACCCCACGACGTGTTCCAGGCGAACTCCTCCTGGCCAGCCTCGGACTGAAACGTGAGCTCGAATTGCTTCGCGAAGTTCTGGCCGAGGAAGTGCGAGGTACCGGCTTGCAGCGCCTTGTTGTCCTTCATCAGGGCTTCACATGCGTAACTTCGCACCGCCCCGGCGAACTTTTCGGACTCGGACTTGAGTCCGGTCATCGGCGGCATCGCGATCCAGCTTTCCATGAATTCCCGATACAAGCCCAGGATGAGCTGTGTCTCCTCTTCGGCCTCCTGAGCGGTGGCGTGCGCCGTGTGCCCCTCCTGCCACAAGAACTCGGACGTGCGCAGGAATAGCCGAGGGCGCATCTCCCAGCGCACGACGTTCGCCCACTGGTTTATGAGCAGCGGCAGGTCGCGATAGCTCTGCACCCACTTGGCGTACATCGCGTAGACGATCGTCTCGGAGGTGGGGCGAATCACGTACGGCTCATCGAGCTCCTTGCCACCGGCTCGGGTCACTACTGCAAGTTCGGGGGCGAAGCCTTCCACGTGCTCCTTCTCGCGCTCGATGAAGCTCATTGGGATCAGGAGCGGGAAGTACGCGTTCTCGTGCCCGGTCTCCTTCAACATGGCGTCCAAGGCGCTTTGCATGTGCTCCCAGATGCCGTAGCCCCACGGCCGAATGACCATCATACCGCGCACCGGGGAGTGGTCAGCGAGCTCGGCCCTCAAGACGACTTCGTTGTACCACTTGGAGAAGTCCTCCTGCTGTGATGTCAGCTTCTTATCGTCAGCCATCGTCTTCTTCAGGACTGGGTTGGGTTTTCGCACGAGCGCCACGCTCGTCCTTTCGCATGCGCGTGATCGCGATGACACCGGGAACGACGAACAGCACCACGGACATCACCGTCCAGATAGGTCGAAAGCCGAACCCAACGGTCGGGGCGATCAACCACGCGACGGCCGCACCTCCCACGATTGCCAACACCATGGCGCCGGCGAGGATCACCCATTCGAGAGCATCGAGTCGTCGAATCGCGCGAGCAGCGACCTCGTGCGCCACCTGCGCTTCTCGCTGGATGCGCGCCTGCTCGCTCACGTGAGCTCGTCCAGCGGGATCTCGCGTTCCTCCCCTGACGCCATATCCCTCACGAGCACGCAGTCACGCGCCAGCTCGTCCGGACCAACGATCAAGACCTCTCGCGCTCCTTCCCTTGCGGCAACCTTCATCTGCTTTCCCACGCTCCGCTCGCTGAGCGGGTACGCCACGGTCCTACCGCTCTCGCGAAGACGATGCGCGAGCCGCAGAGCATCGGGCCTCTGCGCTTCCGAGATCAACACGAGGAAGTAGTCGAGAGATCGCTCCCATTCCGGTACCAGGCCGCGGTCTGAGAGCAGCTCGCCCAGAACGACGTCACCCATGCCGAACCCGACCGCGGGGAGCGCCTCTCCCCCCACGAGTTCGAGCAGCCGATCGTAGCGTCCCCCTCCACAGATTGCGCGCAGTCCACCCTTGCGATCGAAGATCTCGAAAACGATGCCGGTGTAATAAGCGAGCCCGCGCACGATCGTGAGGTCCACCTCCACGAAATCGCCGAGACCCATCGCCTCGAGCGACGCGACGTACTCGCGGATCGGCTCCAGCGCCGCGCCCACATCGTCCCGGTCCCCGAAGCGGTCCGCGAGCGCTTCGATGCCGGAATCGTCGAGGAGTCCGAGCACCCGGTCCGCTGCGGAAGGCTCCAGGCCCAGCTCGTCGGTGAGGTGAGCGCGGGACTTGTCTCTCGGTTGACGCTCGAGTTTGTCCACGAGTGCGAACGTGCCAGGGAGCTGCTCCGCCGACACTCTCAGTGCCCTCAACAGCGCGGTCAACAGCCGCCGATCGGATACCCGCGCAACGAAGTCGTCGGACGTCAGACCGAGGGCTCGCAACCCGTCGATGCCGACCGCGACCACCTCCACGTCCGCGGCGACGCCGGACTCACCGATGATGTCGATGTTCCACTGGAAGTGCTCCTTCAGGCGTCCACGCTGCTGCCGCTCGTACCTGAAGAGCTGAGGGATACTGAACCACCGGATCGGCTTGCTCATGCCGCGGCTGCGGTCCCCGAGGATCCGCGCCAAGGAGGGGGTCATTTCGGGGCGAAGCGTCACGTTGCGGTCGCCCTTGTCGACGAAGTTGTACAACTGCCCGACGATCTCCTCCCCGCTCTTCTCCACGTACAGATCGAGAGGCTCGAGCGGCGGACCGTCATACTCCACGAAGCCGTAGCGCCGGGAGGTCCGGCGCCACGCTTCGAAAATCAGAGAGCGGAGCGCGAGGTCTTCCGGAGGAAAGTCGCGAAACCCCGGAAGCCTCGAGAAGGCTGAGCTTGCCATTTCTAGAGCCCCGCCAACGGCTCGCGCCCGAGCAGTCGTAGCGCGCTGCCGACCGTGTGCACGGAGCCCGCAACGATCACAGTGCCCTGCCCGGCTTCACGGCGAGCCTGCCCGAACGCACGCGCGAAGTCGTCCTCGATCGTGACCCGCGTGATCTTCCGCACCGCGTCCCCCGCCTCCCTGGGGCTCCACCGCCGCTCCGGCGGCGCCGACGGCGGTTGCGTCAGCACCGCCGCATCGGTCCTCGAGAAGAGTGGCGGCAGCATGCTTCGCCAGTCCTTGTCACCCAGAACCCCGACCAGCGCGACTAGCGGTCGAGGCAGCTCGAGGCAATCGACGGTATCGACCAGCGAGCGAATCCCTGCGGTGTTGTGGGCCACGTCGAACAGCCAGGTCAACCCGTCGATGACCATGATCTCATCCCTGCCATGGTACTCGACCGCGCGCACACCCTCCCGAATCGCGTCCGCGTCAGGCCGTAGCTCGTCCGGTAGGTACTCGAGCACTTCGATGGCCAACGCCGCATTCGTCGCCTGGTGACGTCCTACCAGGGGCGTCTCGATCTCCAGGCGGCCCCATACGTGCGTGTGCAGGGCGAAACCCGTGTGGTCCGCCGCGACTTCCACATCTTCGACCGAGCCCGGATTAAGAGTCACAAGCGGCGCTCCGATTTCGCCCGTCACGTCCCGCAAGACCTTTAGCAGCGCGGGCTTCACCTCGGCGGTCACCAAAGGCACCCCGGGCTTCACGATTCCGGCCTTCTCCCATGCGATCTTCTCGAGCGAGTCCCCGAGATAGTCAGCATGATCCATGGCGATGTTGGTGATCGCCGCGACCTCGGGTCTGAGCACGTTCGTGGCGTCGAGCCTGCCACCGAGGCCGACCTCGATCACTCCGACGTCCACGGATGCGTGCGCGAACGCGTGGAAGCCCAGGACGGTCACCGCCTCGAAGAACGTGAGGCCGAAGCGCACTACCGCGTCCGTCACCTCTTCGGCCCGGGCAAGTATCTCGTTTTCCCCGAGCGGCTGCCCGCCGATCAAGATACGTTCGCGGAAGGAGCACAGATGAGGCGATGTGTAGCAGGCCGCGTTCAGCCCACTGGCGCTCAGGACCGCGGCGAGCGTGGAGGCCACCGACCCCTTCCCGTTCGTCCCCCCGATATGGATCGTCGGATAGGCTCGATGCGGATCGCCGAGCGACTCGAGCGCACGAATGGTGCGCTCCAGCCCCCAGTGCACACCCGTGGCAAGCGGAGGAAAGAGCCGACCGACGAGCGGATCCGCGAAGGGTCTGTCGAGACGGTCCGGCGCCCAGAGGCGCGGGCCGGCTACTCCGGCCATCCGGCGAACTGGTGTCGGAGGATGAGCGCCACGGTCTTCTTCAACTCACGGCGATCCACGATGCGATCGATCATGCCGTGCTCCAGCAGGAACTCTGAACGCTGAAAGCCCTGCGGCAGCTGCTGTTTGATCGTCTCTTCGATCACGCGCGGCCCGGCGAATCCGATGAGCGCGCCGGGTTCTGCGAGGTTCACGTCTCCGAGCATCGCATGCGACGCCGTCACACCGCCGGTCGTCGGGTTGGTCAGGATCGAAACGAAGGGGATCGAGGCTTCGTGAAGGCGCGCGAGCACCATCGACGTCTTCGCCATCTGCATGAGGGAGAGCATCCCTTCCTGCATGCGCGCTCCACCTGAAGCGCTCACGACAAGGAACGGTATGTCGCGCTCGAGCGCGACCCGGCCGGCGCGTGCGATCTTCTCTCCCACCACGGACCCCATGGAGCCGCCGATGTACGCGAAGTCCATGACCGCGAGCGCGATGTCGATCCCGTCGAGCTGGCCGGTGCCAGAGATGACCGCCTCGTGCTTGCCCTTCGCTTCAGCCGCCGCGATGCGGTCCGGATAGGTCTTCAAATCCTCGAATCCGAGGGGGTCCGCGGTGCGAAGATGCGCATCGATCTCCTCGAACGTGCCGCTGTCGACAAGAATGCTCAGATACGCCTCGGCGCCGATCTTGAGGTGGTGACTGCACGTCGGGCAGACGTTCAGGTTTTGGGCCAGCCGCTCGCGGTACAAGATTTCGCCGCAGCCTGGACACTTGTCGAAGACGTTGGCGGGAAGGTCCCGCTTGTCCTGGGCCCTGAGGGGCTTTTTGTCCTTTCGGAACCACGCCATGCGACTTCCTATCGTTCGTGGGCCACCCGGACGGCGATCGCGACGGCGACCCAGGACATCAGGAGGAACGTGCCGCCATAGCTCACGAAGGGCAGCGG
>JADFSR010000061.1 GCA_022560615.1 Gemmatimonadota bacterium | reverse complement strand
GCCTGCTTTCCCGCGCCCTGCGAGGAAGCCGCAATCCTGACGATGGATGGCGTGGGAGAGTGGGCTACCAGCTCGATGGGAGTCGGCCGGGGCAACGAAATGGAGCTGACCAGGGAGCTCCGGTGGCCTGACTCGCTGGGTCTTCTCTACTCCGCTTTCACATACTTCACCGGCTTCAAGGTCAATTCGGGAGAATACAAGGTCATGGGGCTCGCCCCCTATGGTCGACCGAAATACAAGCAGCTCATCTACGATGAGTTGATCGACCTGGAAGAAGACGGCTCATTCAGGCTCAACCAGAAGTACTTCAACTACCTTTCAGGCCTGACCATGACAAGCCAGGCCTTCGCCGACCTGTTCGATGGTCCCCCCAGAGCTCCCGAGTCTGAGCTCACCCAGCGTGAGATGGACCTGGCGCGCTCCGTTCAAGAGGTCGTCGAGGAGGTCATGCTGCGTTCGGCCGCCACGCTCCACGAAGAAACCGGCTTGGATAACCTCTGCCTTGCAGGCGGAGTGGCCTTGAACTGTGTCGGCAACGGAAGGATCCTCCGAGAAGGGCCATTCCGGTCCATCTGGATCCAGCCGGCTGCCGGCGATGCCGGGGGCTCGCTGGGGGTAGCACAACTCATCTGGCATCGTCATTTGGGAAAGGAGCGCACTGTCCGGCCGGGCGTAGACTCCATGCGCGGAGCATACCTCGGGCCCGACTTCTCGGATGATGAAATCCTCGACTACCTGCGATCGCAAGACGCGGTCTACCGCAAGCTCGAGCGCGAGGAGCTCATCGAGACCGTAGCGGGGCTCCTGGCGAACGAAAAGGTCGTTGGGTGGTTCAACGGCCGTATGGAATTCGGGCCCAGGGCGCTTGGAGCCAGGAGTATCCTGGGGGACGCTCGTAGTACCGCAATGCAGCGACAGATGAACCTGAAGATCAAGTTTCGCGAGAGCTTCAGGCCGTTCGCCCCCAGCGTCCTCCGCGAACGGGTTTCAGACTTCTTTGAGATGGACTGTGAGTCCCCCTATATGCTCCTTGTGGCACCGGTCAAGGAAGAGCGACGCATCGCGATGAGCGCCGCCGAGCAAGAGCTGTGGGGGATCGAACAGCTCAACGTCCCCCGATCGGACGTTCCAGCCATTACGCACGTGGACTACTCGGCAAGAGTGCAGACGGTGAGTCACGAGACGAATCCCGACTATCATGATCTCATCAAGGCGTTCGAGAAGGCCACGGGCTACGGCGTCATTGTGAACACATCATTCAACGTTCGTGGAGAGCCCATCGTTTGCACGCCACGCGATGCGCATACCTGTTTCATGCGGACGGAAATGGACTACCTCGTTCTCGGGTCCTACCTATTGAGCAAAGAGGATCAACCTGAATGGACTGAGGAGGTAGATTGGCGAGAAGAGTTCCAACTGGATTAGAGGCTCGGGAAGGACGCAAGTTCGGCCTCACGGTCGGGACCGCGTTCCTGGTACTCGGCGGGATAGCTCTCTGGCGTGGCCGTGTGCTCCCTACGCAGATTCTATGGGGGCTAGGTGGCCTCTTGATTCTGGGCGCGGCTCTCTTGCCCGCGAAGCTCAAGCCGGTGGAGCGTGCCTGGATGGCGATGGCGCTCCAGATATCCAAGGTGATGACGCCCATCGTCATGGGCATCGTCTATTTCCTGGTATTGACGCCCATCGCACTGGTGATGAGGAGCACAAAAGGCAATCCTCTCGTTCACCGTACCAACGCAACCGGCTATTGGTTCACCAAAGGAGAAGGACAGGATGCGAAGAGCGATATGCGACGCCAGTTCTAGGCGC
Source organism: Gemmatimonadota bacterium (assembly GCA_022560615.1). Lineage (NCBI taxonomy): Bacteria > Pseudomonadati > Gemmatimonadota > Gemmatimonadota bacterium. The sequence goes on along the minus strand of JADFSR010000061.1, from coordinate 14,184 downwards.
TACCACGGGAGCACAGGATGAGCCTGTTGAAGGAATTCTGGCTATTCCTGCGGGTGCGCAAGAAGTGGTGGCTTCTTCCGATCATCATCGTGATGCTTCTGCTCGGCACACTGCTCGTATTCGCGCAGGGGTCGGCTCTCGCTCCGTTCATCTATACGATCTTCTAGCCGAGGCGGCACTCTCTGGGCCTGCTGCCGCTCTCAGGCCTCAATCTCCATGGCACTCCTCCGCCACGCCCGATATGATGAGCGTCGTAGGGGCCGGGGTCGAGTTGCCACTACGCTCGGCCCATCGGTCCTGGACGTGAGCGCGACCCCAGCCCTAAGAGGTCATCATGCTAAGACGTGTCGTCGTCCCGGTCCTGGTATTGGGCGCCCTGGTCACCCTCACCGCCGCCGGGTTGCGATCCGCTTCCCCTAGTCCTAGTCCGCAGCAGGCGCGTCCCCAGGCCCATCCCTCGACGCAGGATCCGTCGGTGCTGGTCACCCTGGCGACCCTGGAGCAGTGGGAAACCGAGCTGTCGAACTGGGGCCGATGGGGTCCCGACGACCAGCGCGGCACGCTGAACCTCATCACCCCGGAGAAGACCCGGGCGGCTGCCCGGCTGGTGCAAGACGGGGTGACGGTCACGCTGGCGCATTTCGTGAGTGAGGAGGAGGCGATCGACAGCCAGACCTTCGGGCCCACCAGGCACTGGATGACCTCGGTCGATCCGAACACCGGCGCGGTCCGCTTCGCCCTCGACGCGATAAGCTATTCGTTGCACGACGGCCAGCTCGCGCACATGGACGCCCTGTGCCACTACGCCACCGAGCGCGACGGGGAACAGGTGATCTTCAACGGATATCCGCAGAATCTCGATCTGGACGGGTGCAAGGACCTCGCGATCGACCGCATGGGCCCCGGCTATGTGACGCGCGCGATCTTGGTGGACATGCCGCTGCTGCGCGGTGTGGACTGGCTGGAGGAGAGCACACCGATCTACGTGTCGGACCTCGAGGAGTGGGAACGGTTCGCGGGGGTCACGGTCAGCAGCGGCGATGTGCTACTCGTGCGGGGCGGACGCTGGGCCAAGCGTGAGCAGGAAGGCCCCTGGAGCTATGGACAGACCGGGGCCGGTCTGCACGCCTCGGTATTGCCCTGGCTGAAGGAGCGGGGCGTTGCAGTACTCGTCGGAGACGCGGTGAACGACGTGCAGCCGTCCGGCGTGCAGGGCATCAACCGCCCGGTGCACACCATGACGCAGGTCTTCATCGGACTGCCGCTCGTCGACAACGGGTATCTCGAGGACGTGGCCAGGGAGGCCGCGGCACGGAGGCGGTGGGAGTTCATGATCTCCTGGCAGATCACGAGCGTCCCGGGCGGAACCGCGAGTCCGTTCAACGCCATCGCGACATTCTGAGACCGATAGCTGCAGTTCTGAGACCGATGACTCAAGTCCGGAGGTGAAATCATGACGAGACAAGATGAGTCCAACTCGACCCTCTCACGCCGGCACTTTCTCGGCGGCGCCGTGGCAGGCGTGGCTGCCGGGGCCTTGGACGCGGCGCCGATCGGCGCAGAGCAGGCGCAGGAAGCCGTACAGGAGATGCGAACCGACGTCGTTGTCTGCGGCAGCGGCATCGGTGGTCTGACCGCCGCGGTGCGCGCGCAGCGGGCGGGCGCCCGCGTGATCGTTCTCGAGAAGGCCTACGAGGCTGGCGGCACCACCGCCCACTCGGAAGGGGTCGTCTGGACGTCCGAGAGCTACGAACAGATACGCGAGACCTCGCCGCACGGCGATCCGGTCGTGCAGCGCACCATCTTCGACAACCTGCCCCGGGCCTTCGACTTCTACGACGACCTGGGCGCGCCGCTCGGTGCGGCGCGACCCGGCCGCACGAGAAGCCGGGCGATCCCGCCCGTGGCCTGGGTCAACTTCATGGTCGACGAATTCGAGCGCGGCGGCGGAACCCTGATGGTGGAGACCGCTATGCTGCGCGTGCTTACGAATTCGAGCTACGAGGTCATCGGGGTGCTGGCCGAAGGCGAGCAGGGCCTGATCCGCATTCTCGCCCGCTCGGTCGTGCTCGCGACCGGCGGCTGGGCCGGCAGCGCACAGCTCGTGACCCAGAACATCACCCGCTACTACGGCAGCCTGCATCAGCGGAACGCGAGCTTCGGGGGACGCAAGCCCTCGCTCACCGGTGACGGCTTCTGGGCCGCCACGCAGATCGGCGCGGCGCCGACCGAGGGGGGCTGGGACGGCTTCTACGGCCATGGCATGCCCGCACGCCCGACCAAGCAGATGCAGAATCCGCTGACCAATTACTCCACCTACCACGGCAACTGGTCGGTCGTGGTGAACCTGCACGGCCGGCGGTTCGCGGACGAGACCCAGGGCAAGCAGGCCGGCACACCGCGGGGTGGCGGCGAGCAGCTGATCAACCAGGAGGTGGCCCGGCAGCCGGAAGCGACCGCCACCTACATCTGGGATGAGCCGGTCAACGCGAGACGCGCCTGCGCGGCTTGCGGTCTGGGCGACATCGACAAGTTCATCGCGTTCAAGGACATCGGGGCGCCGGTCGCTACGGCCGACACGTTGGAGGAGCTCACTGCTCAGATGGAGGCCTGGGGACGTGGGATCCCGGCCGCGGTCGTGCAGCAACAGCTCGACGAGTACAACCAGGCGGCGAAGAACGGCAAGGCCTGGGCCCTGCCGGTTCCGAAGATGATCGAGGCACAGGCGACGCCGCTCGCACAGCCGCCGTTCTATGCGGTGATGGTGCAGGCCGGCATCACGGCGACGTACGGGGGGCTGCGGGTCAACGCCCAGGGCCAGGTGCTCTCCCGGACCCTGAGACCGATCCGGGGACTTTACGCGGCCGGCGTCGACATCGGCAATCACTCCACCTACGTGTACTTGGGCAACCTGTGCGTCGGCGCCGTGTTCGGATACATCTCGGGGCCCAACGCGGCGAACCAGCCGGAGCCCCGGGGCGGCTGGGAGACGGGCCCGCTCAACTAACCGAAGGTCGCGCGAAACTGCCACGAGATGCGGGGGTCGACATGACGACGGTCCAGTGGGTAGGTAGAACGGTCGAAGGCATCGGCGGACTCTTGCCCGTTGCTCTCCTGCTCTTCCTGCTGCCATCGGTGGGTCAGGCGCAGGTGGAAGCGCTCTCGGGCGAAGAGCTCTACATCGACCGCCTGGGATGCTGGAATTGCCACGGCAAGTCCGGCGGTGGAGGATCCGGGCCCGCCATTGCCGGGACCCAGCTTTCGCTGCGGACCTTCGCCACGTATCTCCGGCTCCCGAGCGGGGAGATGCCCAGGGTCTCCCACCGGCTCGCGTCCGACGCCGACCTGGCGACGCTGTATCGCTGGCTGGATGGCATCGAAGCGCCGAGCACACCCCTCCCCATCACGCTGAGTCTCGAGCAGTCCGCGGCCACCGGGGGGGCGCCCACCGAGGTGACGTTGACCGCGCAGTCGGCGGGGACGAGCCTCGACGGCGATCCACCGGACACCGGCACGTTGCGATATCGCATCACGCTGCAGACCATGGTGCCCTGGGTACTGGAAAAGACGCCGGTCGCCAATCAGATAGTCGAATACCAACTGGCCGGAAGGGAAGACTGGTCGACGTTCACGACCGACGACCAGGGCCAGGCTTTGCTGGGCGCCGACCAGGGTTTCGTGCTGGGCGATGGGCGCGCCGGCGAACCGGCCACCGCCCGACTCCGCACCGTGTTGCCCGCGGGAAGGCACGCGCTCGTGGTCGAGGCGCTTCACGGCACTGACCCGGACGAGTTGGGCCTCGTGGGCATCGGGACGGTGGTCCTGAGGGGCGCGGATGCCTCCCTCGTGGCAGCTCAGCCGTCGGCACCGGCGGCGGCCCAGCAGCAGACGGCGATCGAGCCGCACCCCGCGACCCAGCGGCCCGACAAGCTGGTCACCCACGAGCAGATGCTGGAGTGGGAGCAGGAGATGAAGAACTGGGGCCGCTGGGGCCCCGACGACCAGCGCGGCACGCTGAATCTGATCACGCCGGAAAAGACCAGGGCGGCCGTGAGCCTGGTGCGAGAGGGGATCTCGGTGTCGCTCTATCACTTCCCGGAAATGGCGATGACCATCGACAACGGGAACATGCGGGTCGAGCCGAAGCACTGGATGCCGGGGCTCGATCCCGAGACCGGCGAGGTCCGCGGCGCCCTCGACGCGATCAGCTTCGCGATCCACGATGGCGGCAACTCCCACATCGACGCGCTCTGTCACTACGTCGTGCAGAGCGACAGGGAGAACCCGACGGTCTACAACGGGAAGCCGCAAAACCTCAACGCCGAGGGCTGCGGAAGCGGCTCGATCGACAACATGGGCCCGGGCTACGTCACGCGGGGCATCCTGGTCGATATCCCGTTGCTGAAGGGGGTCGAGTATCTCGACAAGAGGCAGCCGATCTTCGTGGAGGACCTCGAAGCGTGGGAGGAGTTCGCGGGCATCACGATCGGCAGCGGCGACGCGGTGTTCGTCCGGACGGGCCGGTGGGCGCGGCGCGAAGCGGAGGGCCCCTGGAACTACGCGGGCGAGACCGCGGGCCTGCACGCGTCGGTACTACCCTGGCTGAAGGAGCGCGACATCGCGATCCTCGGCGGAGACGCCGTGTCTGATGTCCAGCCGTCGGGCGTGGAAGGCATCTGGCGGCGCCCGATTCACGACATCCTGATACCGATCTGGGGGACCGCCACGATCGACAACGGATATTTCAAGGATGTCGCCGAGCTCGCTGCCCGTCTGCAGCGGTGGGAGTTCATGGTCTCCTGGACGATGATGCCGGTGCCAAACGGAACCGCCTCGCCGTTCATGGGGCTCGCGACGTTCTAGCGCGGGCGATGGCGGTTCCAGGTCGTAGGAGAGTCACCCTGGCTCTCTCCCTCGTCGCGGCGGCCGCGCTGCCGAGCGGAACGGTATCCTCGCAGGGCCACACCCAGCCGGCCGATGACCTAAGCAATCCGTATCGACCCGTCGAGAACCATTTCAAGCTGGCCGAGGGACGGTGGTGGGGCTCGACGAGCGCCGTCGACATCGACATCGACGGCCGCTCCATCTGGGTCGCCGAGCGCTGCGCTGCCAATAGCTGCGCTGGCTCCAAACTGAACCCGGTGCTCAAATTCGACGCGTCGGGGCGGCTCCGCAGGCGGTTCGGCGAGGGGATGTTCATCTTTCCGCACGGCATCCATGTCGATCGGGAGGGAAACGTCTGGGTGACCGACGCCCAGGGACCGGATGGGAAGGACCCGGACCGAGACGGCAAGGGGCACGCGGTCTACAAGTTCAGTCCGACGGGACGGCTGCTGCTCACGCTCGGGACACCGGGCGTGGCTGGGGACGGCACCGGTGCGCTCCTCAACGGCCCGTCCGACGTCGTGACAGCGCCGAACGGCGACATCTTCGTCACCGACGGCGCCGGTGGCCAGGACGCGGATGCCCCACCGAGCACGATCGCGCGCATCGTGAAATACGCGAAAGACGGCACGTTCGTCACCGCCTGGGGCGCGGTGGGCTCGGGACCGGGCGAGCTCCGAACACCGCACGGCCTGGCGCTCGACGCCCGGGGACGCCTGTTCGTCGCCGACCACGGGAACGCCCGCATCCAGATCTTCGACCAGGAGGGACGGTTCCTCGACGCGTGGACGCAGTTCGGCCGGGCGAGCGGGATCTACATCGACCACAATGACCTGCTTTACGCAGCTTCCTCGGGGTCGAGCGACTCCACCGCGGGCTGGGAAAAGGGGATCCGGATCGGGAGCGCCCGAGACGGCACGGTGATGTACTTCATCCCGGACTCCCAGGCGACGCCGACCGGCACGAGTGGGGTGGCGGGGGTCGCCGTGGATGGCCAGGGCAACGTGTTCGGCGCCAGCGTCCACCCGAGAATCCCCCCGCAGGCGCTGATGAAGTACGTACGGCAATAGGGCGAACCAGGAGAGAACATCATGTCCCGTTCAAAGCCATTCTCAGGTCGATTCATGCGGGCAGGACTGTGCGTCGTAGCACTGTTGGCACAGGCCTGCGCGCCCGCCGATTCAGGTGTGCCCGAGCCCGCAGACATCATCGGCTTTGCGCCTGGCGAGGATTTCAAGCTCGCCAACTACGGGCCGATCGCCGAGTACTTCGTGGCCCTCGCCGCGTCTACCGACCGGATGGTGCTCGAGCAGATCGGGGAGAGCACCCGCGGTGAGCCGCTCTACCTTGCTGCGATCTCCACGCCGGCCAACCTCGCTCGCATGGATCGCTACAAGGAGATCACCCGCACGCTCGCCTACGCGCGCGATCCCGATGGGGGGTACGGGACGATCCTGCCGGAGGACGAGGCCCGCGCGCTGGCGCAGGAGGGGAAGGCGATCGTATGGATCGACGGCGGACTGCACGCCACGGAGGTCGCGCACGGACAGGTGATGCCGGAGATGGCGCACTATTTCGTGACCGATGAGTCGCCCGAGACGCAGGATATCCGCGAGAACACGATCCTCCTCTTGATGGCGAACATGAATCCGGACGGCCTCGACATCGTCGCGGACTGGTACATGTCGAACGTGGGAACCGAGTTCGAGATGTCACGCGTGCCCGAGCTCTATCACCACTACATCGGCCACGACAACAACCGCGACTGGTTCATGCTGACCCAGGTCGAGACCCAGGCCGTCACGCGTCAGCTCTACCACAACTGGTTCCCCCAGATCGTGTACAACCAACACCAGACCGGCCCCTTCCCGGGCCGCATCTGGATGCCGCCGTTCGCGAACCCGGTCAACCCGAACCTGGACCCGCTCCTGGTCAGCTCGCTGAACCAGATGGGTCACTCCATGCGCAAGCGCTTCGACGTGGAGGGTAAGCCGGGCGTGAGCAGCGGCATCGTCTACGATCTGTGGTGGAACGGGTCGATGCGGGGTGGGCCGGACTACCACAACATGCTCGGCTTCCTCACGGAGACCGCGGGAGCCGGATACGCGACGCCGCGTTGCTACGACGACATTCCGGAGACGTTCGGGGCCCGCTCGGGCGATCTTCCCGCGCTCACGCCGTCCACCAACTACAACAACCCGTGGCTGGGAGGCTGCTGGCACATCCGCGACGCGATGGACTACATGATGACCGCGGCGAAAGCCGTGGCCGCCACCGGCGCGAAGCTCAAGGAGGAGTACCTGTTCAACCACTACTGGATGGGCAGGAGGCAGATCGAGCGCGGGATGGCCGCCGAGGGTGGCCCGTTCGCGTACGTGCTCGACCCGAGTGCCTCACACGACGCGAGCTCCGTGGTCGAGTTCATGGATCTCATGTCGCAGTCGGGAATCGAGTTCGTTCTGGCCGATGAGGGCTTCCGGGCGGGCGGACAAGATTTCCCCGCTGGCTCCTACGTGATCCCGCCCCAGGCATTCCGCCCGTACGTGGTCGACCTCATGGAGCCGAAGGATTTTCCGGATCGCCGCCAGTACCCAGGCGGTCCGCCCATTCCTCCCTACGACATGACCGGCTACGAGCTCCGCTTCCAGATGGGTCTCGAAGTCGTGAACGTGGACGAGCCTTTCGAGATGCCCCTCGGCGAGTGGGGTGTGGTGAGCTCGGCGGTTGGCTCCGTGACGGGGACAGGCTCGGCCGGTTACCTCCTGGACGGCACCTCGAATTGGGTGTACCGGGGGCTTCGGGAGTACCTGGCGGGCGGCGGCGAGCTCTTCCGGGCCACGCGCTCGCTCTCCACCGCCGCCGGCAACGTAGCGGACGTACCGGCTGGCGCTTTCTGGCTTCCCGGACTCAGCGAGGACGAGGCGGGGCGGCTGTCCAGCGACTTCGGTCTCACGCTCACGGGATTACCCGCGGCGCCGGCGGCGGACGCTCTGGCGGTCGTGCGCGCACCGAGGGTGGCGATCTACCGCTCGTGGCGCGCGCCCATGCCGGAGGGGTGGACGCGCTGGGTACTCGATGAGTACGGCATCGCGTGGCAGAACCTTTGGGACGCGGACATCCAAGGAGGGGCGCTGTCGGAGTTCGACGTGATCGTCCTGCCCGCGCAGGAGGAGTCGGGAATCCGTGACGGGAACGCTCCGGGGTCGATGCCGGAGCAGTACGTCGGTGGCCTCGGTGCCGAGGGCGCGGCGGCGTTGCGGTCGTTCGTCGAGGACGGCGGATGGCTCGTGGCCTTCGACGCCGCGGTCGACTACGCGATCAGCACCTTTGCCCTCCCGTTCCGTAACCGCACTCGGGGCGTCTCCTCACAGGACTTCTTCCTGCCCGGCTCGATCATCCGGCTCGAGGTCGATCCCACGCACCCATTGGGATACGGAATGGACGCGGACGCCGTCACGCTCTTCGCGCGCAGCCAGGTTCTGGAGCCCACTGTGCGACGACCCGGAGTCTCGACCCCAGTCTGTTATCCGGAGACCGACTACCTGGTGAGCGGATGGACGCTCGGGGGAGACGAATACCTCGCTGGCCAGACGGCCGCTGCCCAGGTCGCGGTCGGGTCCGGCCAGGTCGTCCTCTTCGCCTTCACTCCACACTTCCGCGGGCAGCCGAGGAACACCTTCAAGCTGCTCTTCAATGCGTTGTGGGGCGCGGCGACCGAGCAGCTACCGACGGGTGCCGGCGCGGCGTGTGGGGCGAATAGATGAGATGAGACCCTATCGCTAGCGGCAGCGCTCCTCACCCTCGATGGGCGCAACGCCCGCGGGAAGGTCCCGGCATGGGGTGGCCGCCTCCAGGACCGCGCTGGCGCCTCGCCGGATCAGACTCGTCGTCCCCGGACCTTGGAAGAACCGGTAGTCCGCCCGTGTCGACATCCACGCCAGGGGTCCGCCGAGCAGGCGTTCGGCATTCAGGGTCGCATCCTCGATTGCGGTCACCAGGGCTTCGTACTCCGGATCGCCCTGCCGCTTTCCGCTAAAGCTGCCCAGGTCGGAACTCGCGGCGAACACCACGTCGACCCCCGGCACCGCTGCGATCTCTGCGGCGTTCCGAACCCCGGCAGGCGATTCGATCATGGCGATGATCATGATGTTGTCGTTGGCCGCGCGCCGGTAGTCGTTCCCCCACAGCGCCCGGTATTGGCCTCCACCCTGGCTTCGCTTCCCCATCGGCGGATATTTGGCGAAGGTGACCGCGTTTCGGATCTTGTCGGCGTTGTCGACCATGGGAACGATGATGCCCAATGCTCCGATGTCGGTCGCCTTTTGGATGTCGCCCTCCGTTGCGTCCGGCACGCGGATGAACGGGATGGCGTCGGCGTCCCTGCACGCCCAGATCATACGCGCCACGTCCGTGTAGCTCAGCGGACTGTGCTGCATCTCGATCCATATGAAGTCGAAGCCCGAGTTCGCCATCGCGCAGTAGATGTCGGGGTCGGGCGTCGAAACCGTGCCGCCGACCACGCGCTCACCCGCCGCGAGCTTCTCCTTTACGGTGTTGAAGATCCGGACCTGGTCCACTTGCTGGCGCGCCTGCGCCTCGGACGCTGTCGCGCCGAGCGCGATGCTGCATGCCAAGGAGAAGAGAGTTGCTCGTTTCATGACTGTCACCTCGGAATTTTGGATCTGACCGTCTGGGAGATCATACGCGCTACCCCTCCGGTAGCGCGAACGCGATCAAGCGTCGATCCGACCCCAAACCCGTCACGCCGATCACGAGGAACTGGGTGCCGTCGCTCGTCTGGTACGTCATGCGTCCCCCCTCGAATCGGCCCGGTCGGACCCTTTCGCCCCTGAAGGCCAGGCTGGAGCCCGGCACCGGTTCCTCTCCCGAGTCCCAGGTCCAAGCCACCTCCAGCCGCCCCACGCTCTCTCGATCGATCTGACGGAGAGGGGAGTACTTCATGCCGCCCGGGTCGCTTCCGTAGGCCGGCCAGTCGATCGGCCCGACCCCCCGAGCACTCTCATTGTCCTCGTTATGGGCGACCTGTACTCTTCAGCCTGAGGTCGGTGGGAACATCACCCACACGGGTCAGGGAGACCATTGGACTTTCGTCGGACTCACCGGCAGCGGGTGTGGGGCACAGGTTCTGGGTATGGGGGAGGGATACGCGAATGGCGATTTCCCGAACGCCAACCAGCTGCAAAACGGGACCCTGTCGCTGACGCAGACGGATCCTTTCGGAACCACGACCCGCGACGGAACGTGGACCGCGGTACGAATTAACTGACGGGAACGCCCGTCGGCGCCCGGGTCAAAGCGGCACAACAGCGGTACGACCGCTCGAGGAGGACTTCATGAGCGCTGCGATGAAGGTCGGCTTGCTCGCCATCTACGCTGGGGGTTTCGCCGCTTCGCCTGGAGGGTTCGTCGCTTCGCCTGGAGGGTCTGTCGCTTCGCGGGATGCGTCGGTCGCGGAGCCAATCGCGGTCAACACCCCCGGTCCGCAGGCGCCGAAGAAGCTGCTCTTCCTGACCCATGCGGCGCTCTACAAGCATACGAGCCTCGGGCCGGCGGAGACGGCGGTCGCCTCATGGGGACAGGAAGCCGGCTATGAGCTCACCACGGTGCAGGGCTATCTGCAGGACCGGGAGGAGCTCGACCTGTCGATCATCACGGCGGAGTATCTGGCCCAGTTCGACGGCGTGATGATGATGACCAACGGCAACCTCCCGCTCCGCGACGAGCAGAAGCGCGCGCTCGTGGACTTCGTGCGGCAGGGCGGCGGCTTCATCGGCGTGCACTGCGCGGCGCTTACGCTGTACGACTATCCGGACTTCGGGGAGATGCTGGGTGCGTACTTCAGGCGCACTGTCGGTCCAAACCGCGTCGTCGTCCTCAAGGTCGAAGACCAGGAGCATCCGGCGACGAGAATGTTGGGCGGGAGCTGGCCGATCGTCGACGAGTTCTACCACTACGGCACTGCCGCGTGGAGCGCGGACCGACCCGACGAGAACGTCGACGTGCTGTTCGGCAACCGGATTCCAGTCGGCTTCTCGCGGGACCGGGTGCACGTTCTGCTGAGCATCGACACGCGTGCGACGGACATCGACGCACTCGAGGAAGTCGAGCTGGGAGGTGACTATCCCCAGTCCTGGGTGCAGGACTTCGGCGAGGGGCGCTCGTTCTACACCTCGCTCGGCCACCGCGACGATATCTGGAGCAACGATCCGGTGTTCCGCGCACACGTGGTGGGCGGGATCCGATGGGCACTCGGTCTGGAGGACGGGTAGCTGACCGCATGAAGTGCCTCGTCAGCTAGCGTGTCCCCCGCAGGAACCGCACCGCCTCCTGGTAGCCCGCCAACGATGCGTGGCCCGCCCACACTTCGGTGAGCTGCGCGTAGGCTTCGGCTGCGCCCTCGTGGTTCCCGGTCGCTGCGTGCGCCCTGGCCAACCCGAGCAACGAGCGCGGTCTGTTCGGCATCCGCACGAGCGCGGTCTCGAATTTCTCAGCCGCCCCGGTGGGCCGATCGAGGTCGAGCAGGATCTCTCCGTACAGCTCGAAAACGGGCTTGATGGGTGACGCGGAGCCCCGCGGCGGCGCCATCTCCAAAATGGCGGCTTCAGCCTCGTCCATGAGGCCCGTCGCCACGTCGGCGTGTCCCATGCCGGCATGGAGAAGCGCGCCCGCCATCTTTTGCATGATCTCGGTCCGCCCTCCGCCGGCGCGACCCAAAGCGGCCTCGGCCTGCCTGAGCGTCGTTTGATCGCCCAGACGCGCGGCACTGAGCGCAGTCGCCAGAAGCTCGCTCGCGGACGACTCGTCCGTGATCGGGAGAATCTTCCACTCCTCGGTTTCCACCGTGTAACGGGCCTTCAGCAACGAGAGCGTGTTGACCGCTCGGGCCACGCCCGCCTGACCGCGCGCGCCGCCCTCGAGGAAGCCTCCCTCGCTCGACATCGCTTCGATCCGCTCGATCCACACGCGTGCCTTCGCGTAGTCCCCGAGCTGGAGGTCGCCGTACTGACCCCAGTCGAGGGGGTGGATCGCATCGCCCATGCTGTCGCCGGGCCTCCACAGCGCACGGGCCGCATCGTAGGCGGACTGGTTGTTGCCGGATACGCGGTCCCACATCCCATGCTGAATGAAGATGTGCGTCGGCATGTGTATCGCGTGCGCGACGTCCGGCGCGATCTCCGAGAAACGGTAGGCAGACTCCAAAGCGAGCGGCGCGTGATCTGGATCGTCGAAGGAGTGGATCGCGTAGTGCGGCGCTCCAGGGTGGTTCGGGTTGTCGGCGAAGAGGCCGAGAGCGATCGTGCCGGCCCGGACCTTGAGTCGCATGCCCAAGTCGCCGGTGGCAGACACGGCGCCCAGAATCGAGAGCGCGTAGAAGGCGGCCACCTCGGGGTCGTCCGGATACTGCTCGTAGAGTTTCTCCATCGCCTCCATGTATCCGACGCGGCGAGCGACGTGCTCGCCCTCGCCCCACAGCACCTCGACCGCGCCCAAGAAGCCCTTCTCACGCTCGGTCGGAGCCTTCGCCAAGCGCTCCGCCTTGGTCGGAGCCAGCCGCTGTAGCGCCTCGCGTGGCTCGTCGGGGTTCATCTGCGAGATCAGCGGGTGGTTGTACGCCAGGGACTCGCCCCAATAGGCCATCGCGAAATCCGGATCGAGCGCCTGCGCCTCCTGGAACTGCTCCCTGGCCTGGACCCAGCCGAAGCTGTGAAGAATCGCGACGCCGCGAAGGAAGTGTTGCTCGACATCACCGGTCGAGGAGGTAGGAAAGTCCAGGGCGCCTACGCTTTCGAACTGCGCCTGGACCGGAACGGCCATGGCCGCGCAAAGGCTCATCGTCAGTACCACGCTACGCACCGTTTTCATCGTTCGCTCCTCAGACTTGAGCCGACCTTCCACTCTCCGCCGCGCTGCAACGCGCCGCCTACCGCCACCATGGTCACGCGGGCGCCCCTGCGCAACTCCTTCCGATGAATGCCCTGGTTTAGTTAGCCCTTGTTCTTGAGCCGCGCCACCAGAGCACGCATGGCCGCTTGGGTTTCCTCGCTCGACCACGCCTCGATGAACTCCTCGGGGCCCGGGCGTTGGGGGTCAGCGTACAGGTCGACAAGATCGGCGCGGGCGACGGCCCGGGTACGGAGCATTGCCCGCGAAGGCGCGGCAAGCAGCCTCTCACACCATTCCAGCGCGGTGGGGACCACCTGCTCCGTAGGCACCAGACTGTCCACCAGCCCGATGTCGTACGCCTCCTGCGGAGAGAGCAATCGCCCCTCAACGCACATGCGCTCCGCGTGTCGAGGTCCAACCAGCCGACTGAGGTTGGCGAGCAGCACGTGGGAGACGGGCAGACCCACCTGAACCTCGTTGAGCCCAATCTTGTATTTACCCTCCGCCATCACGCGATAGTCACAGCAGATGGCAAGTACGGCGCCACCTGCGGGACTATGCCCGGTGATGGCTGCCGCTACCGGCACGGCCGACATGACGAGTGCGCTTCTCAGGGCGAAGAGCTCTTCGAAGGTCGCGATGGCCGCTGCGTCGCCCCCCTCGAGCATGAAGGGCACGTCGAGCCCTGCCGAGAAGAAGCCCGGCGCGCCCGAGATCACGACCGCCCCGGCACCCTCGCCCAGTGCCGCTTCCAGCGCCTCTCTCAGAGCCGCCAGAACTTTCGGGCGCAGCGCATTGACGGGAGGATGCGCGATCTGAAGCTCGCGGATCGGACCGTGATCGATCACTTCCAACATTGGGCTGTCCTCCAACCTGACCCTCGGGAGTGTGCTGGGCCGGGGCACTACTCGCCTCGGGCTCGTCGGAACGACGACCACCCATGCTAGTGGTACTGGTCGAGTACTTTCAAGGTGAGCAGAGCCCAGCCCCCCGTGAACAAGGTTGACGCACCGCGCGCAGGCGGGGACAATACGGTCCCCTCGTCGATTCCCTTGCATGGATCCAACGTGCACGTCCGCCCGCGCTCTCATGTCCAGTCCCCGCGTTTGTACGCGCTCGCCGCGCTGGCGCTGGGCCACGGCACGCCCGCCCTCGCTCAGGCCTCACCCGTCACGCTCTTCGAGCTGTCGGAGTCGCCGAGCGTGGTGGAGCGTGCGGACGAGGCCTACTGGGGAGGCGACGCTGTCGAGTCGCTCCGACTGCTGGAGGGCTTGCTCGCGAACACGCCCCGCAACGTGGACCTCCTCTGGCGTGCGGCTCGCGCGTCGGTCGCGTTGGGCGTCATTGCCAATGTGGAAGAGCTGGAGAACCGCTGGTACCGGCCCGGCATCGCCC